>NZ_JBFTLX010000232.1:0-17231 GCF_056396665.1 Cupriavidus sp. 05T313
CGCAACAGGAATACTTGCCCCCACCGCTTTCGGGAAATAGGCTGGGGCCACTCGCGCCGTTGACCGTAAACCAGAAGATGGCGCGATTCTCCATGTGGTCGTATCCTGTGACCTCCACCGGGATCATGTCGTCGGTACATCCGCCAAGCGGCAATAACAACAGCAGCACGGATGACAACAGCACCGCACGGAGCCTTGCACGGCCACACTTGCTTAGTAGATGCATGGATAGAACGCCTCGGAATTGGTAATGGAGATCCCCCGCAAAGCGTGGATTCGCCGCCTTTTTTCCCGGTCGGACAATGCCCGCCCACGTGTCAGGTCTGGATTCAGGGCAAACTCGATCGCTGTCATTTCTTGTGTTGATCCTCGTGGTAGTTTCGTGCCCAGTCCTCATTGAGGGTCCATGGGGCCCAGTCTTTCTGCGGCAAGGGATTGGCAGGATGGCCAAGGCTGTACCTGGACACGACGATCTTGACGCGATGTTCTGGGTAGAAATGCACCTGGACCGCGCCCCGGTTTTGCGCCGTATACTTAGGTATCGCTACCTCGGCTTCGCGAGGGCTGTCGTCACCGGAGCCATATTCCCAGCGGATCTTTGCTTTCATSCCRGGTCGCCAGCGTTTAGGGATTTCAATGCAGCAGTTGAAGCTGCCACCACCGCCACCCGGACCCAGATTCGGCCCACCCGCGCCGTTGACGGTGAAGCTGACGATGGCGCGCTTGTCCATGTGGTTGTATCCCGTTACCTCCACCGGGATCATGTCGTCGGTACAGCCGCCGAGCCGCAACAACAAGAACAGCACTGACGACAACAGCACCGCACGGAGGCTCGCACGGCCACACTTGCCTAGAAGACGCATGGATCGAACTCCTCGGAATTGGGAATGGCGATTTCGCGTGGAAGCCTTGCTGCTGCCAGCAAACATGATCAGTGCTTCGCATACTGCTCGGGCTCGAACACCATGCCCGTGATGGCACGGGTGCGGTCCGGCTCACCCAGCCAGGTGGACCAGCCCAGGCCCTCTGCCGAGCCAAGAACGGCCGGTGGAGCGGAGTCCGGAATCACCTGAAGTTCGACCTCCCAGACGAACTCGTATCCGACGAACGAGCGCACCCATTCGATCAGCAACGGCAGATCTCGCCCGTTGGGCGTGAAATTCAGATACCGCTGCAGGCTGAGTGGCCCGATCACCAGACGGAACTTGTGCTGGCGGTCGGACACCTTCTCACCAAGCATGGCACCCTGTCCCATCACGCTGGGCGCGCCCGGGCGGCCGAGGTGGGAGTGTTCCGCCGGGTCGATGGCGATCCAGTGCAGCACGAATTCTTCGAGCCTGACCGGCACGCCGAAGAAATGCGCCAGCGTGGCGGCGATGCCATCCGGGTTGCGGGCTTCACGCACATGGTGCGCGCTGGCCGCCAGACGGGCATGGGAGGGGAGGGGGCCGGCGATTTCGCCGGCTTCGCTGCCTGCAAGCCATCCGATGTAGCGGGAGAACACCTCATCATCCCGGCGATCCAGCCCCGCCGCGGATTGCCCGTGTGCCCATGCCTGGTAGAACTGGGTGAGCGCGCGGTGGTGGAACAGGTCAAGGAAATCGGCGGTGGTCCTGTCCCGGTGCGCCTCGCTGCGCTCGCGGACGATTTCCGTGAAGTGGATCGGCAGGGCGCCGTTCGGCCCCAGCATGCCCAGACCGAACAACTGAATCTTGAGCCCGGTTGGCGTTTGCTGGAGCTGGGCGATCTCGCGCGGCGCAAAGGTGAGGGAGGCTTGCTGGCCGATCCGGAAATGTTCGTCGCCTGGCCGCTGCGCTTGTCCGATCGGCGGCAAGTCCGGGCGATGGGCGGCCAACTGGCGCAGCAGTCCAAGGAAGCTCAGCTTCCACGGCGCCTGACCAGCATACTGCGCGGGTGGTGCAAGTGCGCTGGCTGGTGGCGGCGCATTGTCATCGATTCCCCGATACATGGCTATACCGCGCTACGGGTGCCCATACGGGCCGGCCAGCGATGAACCAGACCACGCTGGATTGAGGTCATCTCGGTTTCCGTGAAGGAATTTACCGACACATGACGAGCGAGAAAATGTTCCAGGACGACACCGAACAGGTAGGGGCTGATGCCAGAGAAGCCGGTTTCGTCAACCGTCAACTGGCACTGAATGCCGCGTCCGTAGATGATCGGCCCGTTGTCCGGAAGCCGGCGCGTGACCGGCCTGACTTTGGAGCCGATCAGGCTGTCAACCTGACGTTGTTGTGCTGTGTTCTCGCTTGCCACGAACAGACGCAACATGTCCCGCAGGCCCTGGCCGCCTTGGCGATGGTCAAGATCGGTCAACGACAGATAGTTGAACCCGAGTTGCCGGATCAGGCGCCAGGCCATCTCTCCCTCGGCGAACGGCGCACGCGGTGCGGAAGGGGGGCGGATGAGGCCGACGCTGGCGACGGGCACGGAATCGGGTGCTTGCAGGTCCTTTCGGCCATTACGGGGCACCAGGTTGGAAAGGTCGCGGTTGGTGACCAGTGCCTCGACGGACAGGTGCCGCAGGACGTCGGGATAGGGGGCTTCGTTCTGATCCACCAGTGAAAGGAACACTTCGCTACCGGTGTAGGCGGTACGGGTACCGTACTTGCGCGCATGGGTGGACAGCACCCGCCGCTCCCGCCGCATGGAGAAGTAGCGGCCGTGATTTCCTTCGTCGCCGTTGAGGGTGGCGAAGAGGGGGCGAAAGTCGATAGCCTCGCTGTGCTCCGCTTTCTGGCCGAAGATCTTCTGGACCGAGTAGATCTCGAAGTCCAGGGGCGACGTGCGATCCGGCACCATGTGAAACTCGGTTCGTCCCGGGTGAATCTCGATGCGGTCGGTCCGCTTCGGGAAGAGATTCACCACGGGCGCGCAGTACAGTGCAAACTGGCCCGCATCGACGTGGGCGGCCGGATTGCCCGGCGGCTTCGAAAGCAGCAGGACAATTTCGGCTTCCGCGCCATCGATCCTGGCGAGCCCGGGCGCCAGGCCGTTGAGTCTGAAGAAGTAGAAACGCTGAGGACACGCGAAGTACTCATGCACGAGGTTGTGCCCGTGGAATTTGTTCCACGCAAGCGGCAGGGCACTTTCTCCGGGGGCGAACCCAAGCAAGGAAACAGCATCCTTGCTGACTGCGGAGGGCTTGTTGCCCATATCCCCGGGTTGACCGATCAGGGAGACGGTGCCGGCGCTATGCACGAGTTCCAGCAGATGGCTGGCGATGTGTTCATCGCCACGAAGGTAGACGGCCAGTGAGTCTACCGACGGAAGCTGGGCAAAGGTCGTGTCACGGTTGATGCGCAGCCGCAGGCGCAAGGCGCCCTGCACGGTGACGTGCGCGGGCACGTAGCGCTCCAGGCCCGGGATGTCGGGCGGGATGCCGGTGAGCCTTGCCTCGACTATCTCGAATGGCCAGAGTTGCACATCCTGCGTGGTGCGGAACTCGCACGCCGTCGACTCGCCATCTGGAATGCCCGCCTTGAGGGTTGTCCCGCGGGGAACCACGACGCCACGGGCAAAGTCTCCTTCTTTCTCACTGGGGTGGAACTGGGCGACCGCGATTGCCGGCGTGGGCGCCACATAGTTGGGATAGACAACTTCCAGCAGGCGTTGCGTGAAACGGGGAAACTCCGCATCCAGCTTGATCTGGGTTCGCGCGGACAGGAAGCAAAAGGCTTCGATCAAACGCTCGACATAGGGATCGGCCACCTCGTGTCCGTGCATGCCCAGCCGTTTCGCAACCTTGGGGTGCTGGCTGGCGAATTCACCAGCCAGCTCGCGCATGTAGACGAGCTCCTGGTTGTAGTACTCAAGAAGTTGCGGGTCCATGGTGTCAGGTGGCGTGGATGGATTTGACGCTGATCCGGCTGGTTTCCAGATCGAGTGAACTCTGCGCGGTGAACGCCATTGGATAGGGATCCATGTGGATCAGCCCGCGGATCTCGAAGAGCAGGACGTTGTAGCGGTGTGGCGCATCCTCCTTCTCCAGCGGCGCTACTGCCAAGGTGCCTGGAATGAGCCGTGGTTCGAAATCAAGGATGGCGCGCTTGATGATGTCGACGATGTCGCTCCACTTGTGCTCGGACAGGTAGGTGCCCGCTACGGCAGGAACCCCGTAGTTGAGCGTTGAACTTGCCACGGCCCGATAGCGATTGCGATCCATCTCATCTTCGCGATTGGTCGTGTTGAGCAGATAGGTCAGGTCGCGCTGGACGATCTCGCGCATCTGAGCGCGCGTGAAGGTGTACTCGTCGGCGCGTTCCGTTTGCCGATGCGGGGCTTCGTCGCGCAGACGATCAAACAAAGTCGGCAGCAGGTGCGCATGTGGGCGGCGCGGTGCGCGGCGGTCAGTCATGGATGCCACCAAGAGTCAGCATGGCAGTCTCCAGCAGAGGGACGTCGCCGGCGTCGGTCATCCAGGTTTTTTGACCAAGGCCCATCACCCCGGTCTCGCCAGCTTCGCTCCAGGTGGTTTCTCGCGCCATGCGAATGGCGTCGCGGCCAAGCTCTGAATCCGGATACCGAACCGGGATGAAGCCGCGTGCGATGGACCCGTCGACGAGGGTCACGGTGGCCGGTCGCCATAGCAGATCCAGCAGCCCCGCTGGGGCGCGCATGTGCAACGTCCGCATCTGCGAAAACGGCAGCCAGGTGTAGCGGCCGGCGACGACTAGTTCGCAGGTGGGGCCTAAGCGAGTGTCGGTGTCGGTGATCCATGCGAAAGGTTGCCCGTCATGGCTCCCAGGCGTGTCCGACACATCGGAGAACGCGAGATTCCGGTTGCGGTCCGCGCCGGAAATATCGCAGGCCTCGGCCAGGGCAAGCGCCACGTGTAGCCGCTCGAGCCACCCGGGCGCAGGCAGCAAGTAAGCGGGTTCGCGCGCTCCCGAGAAGACCGCCTTGCGGAACGCTTCCATCCGGACCAGGTCGCGATAAGCGTGCGCGGTCTGTGCGAAGTCCGGTGCCAACTGGGCGGCAACCTGCAACTGCCTGAGCGCGCGCGGCCAGTCACCGACCACGCACAGCCATTGGAAGAGGCCCCACCTCGCGTCGAAGCTGCCGGGCTGCTTGCGCACGCCAGCCTCTGTTGCGGCCAGCGCGTCCGCGATGGATCCGGCCTCGCCGAGAACGCTACCGATGGCACCGAAGGCACGCGTCGTGTTATTGGCCGCCATGACCGCGCTCTCCGGCAGGTGAAGTTTGTGGCGATGCGGGTGCCGGACGATAGGCGCTATCCATCGAGACAAGGTGATGTTCGCGCCGGGTCAACTCGGCGGTGACGTCGCGGCGCCGCGTCGGCACGATATTTCCCGCGAACAGCCACAGCACGTCATTCGATGCGGATGCCGCGGGGAGTTCCAATGCCTCAAGGTTGCCAAGCGGGCCGATGAGTGCGTCGATCGGTAGCCGGCCGGCAAGCCCATGCAGGAGCGACGAGTCTGCCCTGGCATCTGCGGCCAGGGCATCGAGCGGCTGCTCGACTGCAATGGCAGGCGCGGACCTGCTTGTGAGGCACTGGCTGAACGGGCTCACGTAATTCGGATCGCGCAGGGCCGCCTCACCTTCCTGCACCAATGCGTCGAGCACATCATCGCGCTTCGCGCCCGCTGCCGGCGCGGGCTCTGGTTCGATGCAGGCGGGACGAAGCATGGCGAACGGGTCGGGCACCGAGGTCGGAGGCGTCACCTCAGCGGCCTGCCGTGGCCACACTTCGCCCATGGTGTCACCGATGCCCGACCGGAACGTTCTCGACGGCGACAGGTTCAAGAGCTTTTCCAGCTCGTCCATTGCATTCAAATGGACATCTCGCGTCAGGCGCTGTTCGGCCGACTCAATCCCACCCTGTTCCAGGCAATCGAAAGCGCCACTGCCTTTTGCAAGCTGCGCGGCAACCCATATGTGGAACTCGCGCACTGGCTGCATCAGCTGTTGCAGGCGCCTGATGRCGACCTTCAACGGATCCTGCGGCATGCGGGCGCCGACTTGGCCGCACTGGAAGCAGACATGGCCCGGGCGTTGGCGGCGCTGCCGGCTGGCGCCACGTCGATCAGCGACTTCGCGTTCCAGATTGAATCCGCGATCGAGCGAGCCTGGGTGTACGCGACGCTCGCTTTTGCCGATGACCGGGTGCGTGGCGCCTACTTGCTGACTGCGCTGCTCAAGACGCCCGAATTGCGCCGCACGGTCCTGGGGATATCCAGCCAGTTCGCACGCGTGCACGCTGACGGCCTGGTTGAGTCGGTCCCGGCACTGGTCGCGCAGTCGCCGGAGAGCAGGGAAGCTGCCTACGACGATTGCGGGCTGGCACCGGCCACCCCGGGTGAGGCCAGTGGCGCGATGGCGCCCGCGGGCTCGGGCAAATCCGCGTTGGGCCAATACTGCCGGGACATGACCGAGGAGGCTCGCGCTGGCCGACTTGACCCCGTGATCGGGCGCGAGCACGAGATTCGAACCATGACGGATATCCTGCTGCGCCGCCGCCAGAACAATCCATTGCTGACCGGCGAGGCTGGGGTTGGCAAGACCGCCGTCATCGAGGGGTTGGCGCAGGCGATTGCAGCAGGCGAGGTGCCACCGAGCCTGAAAGACATCCGGCTGCTCTGTCTCGACGTGGGGGCGCTGCTGGCCGGTGCCAGCATGAAAGGCGAATTCGAGGCGCGCCTGAAAGGGGTGCTAGAGGAGGCCGCGAAGTCTGTCAAACCAGTGATTCTGTTTGTCGACGAAGTCCACACGCTGGTTGGCGCTGGCGGGCATGCCGGTACGGGGGACGCCGCCAACCTGCTCAAGCCCGCGCTGGCCCGCGGGGCATTGCGCACTATCGGTGCCACCACCTGGAGCGAGTACAAGCGCCATATCGAGAAGGACCCGGCGCTCACGCGCCGCTTCCAGGTTCTGCAGGTCATGGAACCGGAGGAGGCCAAGGCTGTCTCGATGGTGCGGGGGCTGGTCGACACCTTCGAGGCGCACCACCAGGTATGGATCCGCGACGAGGCCGTGCGTGCCGCCGTCAAATTGTCGCATCGCTACATTCCGTCCAGACAGTTGCCCGACAAGGCAATCAGCTTGCTCGATACGGCCTGCGCGCGCGTTGCTTTGTCGCTGCATGCGCCGCCGGCGGTCGTGGACCACCTGCGCCAGCAATTGGCCGCGGCCGAGACCGAGTGCGCGCTGCTTGCCAAGGAGGGCGGATTCGGCAAGCCGGACCTGCGCGCGACTGCTGGCGCGCAGGTCCGGCACGGCCAGATCAAGGCCGATCTGGCGGCGGCCGAGGCGCGCTGGGAAAAGGAGCGGACCCTGGCCGTGGAGCTGGTGACACGCAGGCAAGCACAGTTGCATGCCATCGCGCAAGGCCAGCAGGGCGCAGATGGGGAGCAACCCGGCGAGGCGCTGCCGCTGTCGGAGGCAGAGGCGTCCCTGCGGGCGGCGCAGGCAGGGACGCCGCTTGTCTACACCGAGGTGGATGAGGCTGTGGTAGCCGCGATCGTAGCGGATTGGACGGGCATTCCCGTGGGACGCATGGTCTCCGATGAGGTTGCCGCCGTGATGCAGTTGCCATGCACGCTCGGCGCCCGCGTCATTGGCCAGGACCATGCACTGGAGCAGCTCGGCGAGCGCGTCCAGACCGCCCGCGCGCAACTCACCGATCCCAACAAGCCGGTGGGCGTGTTCCTGCTGGTCGGCCCCTCGGGCGTTGGCAAGACAGAGACCGCGCTGGCGCTGGTGGACGCCCTTTATGGCGGCGAGCAGAACCTCATCACGATCAACCTCTCCGAGTTCCAGGAGGCACACACCGTATCAACCCTCAAGGGTGCGCCGCCGGGCTACGTCGGCTATGGCGAGGGGGGCGTATTGACCGAAGCGGTGCGCCGACGCCCTCACAGCGTGGTGCTGCTCGACGAGGTCGAGAAAGCTCACGCCGATGTGCACGAAGTCTTCTACCAGGTCTTCGACAAGGGCTACATGGAAGACGGGGAAGGGCGCCATATCGACTTCAAGAACACCATCTTGCTGCTGACCAGCAATGCGGGTTCCGATCTGCTGGCGAACCTCTGCGAAGACCCCGCGCTGATGCCCGAGCCGGCCGCCCTGCGGGACGCCCTGATGCCGGAACTTCGTAAAGTGTTTCCGGCGGCATTCCTGGGCCGGCTGGTGGTGGTGCCCTACCTCCCGCTCGCGGCCAGGAACCTCGGCCGGATTGTGCGGGTGCATCTGGATCGCGTGGTGGCACGCATGCACAACCAGCATGGCATCGCGCTCACCTATGGCAGTGCCGTGGTCGACGCCATTGTCGAACGATGCCCGGTTGGCGAGACCGGCGCGCGGCAGCTGATCGGCTTCATCGAGCAGGTCATCCAGCCGCAACTCGCGCGGCTGTGGCTGTCCGCCCTGTCGGAGAAACGCCCGTTGGCTGCCATCGACATCCGACTGCCCGGCAGCGGCAGCGGCTCGCCCGAGCTGACCTATCACGCCGAATACCGTCCGGGCCACGACCCTGTTGGGCCGGCGTATCCCAAAGCCGAAGCGGCCTAGAGCCGTGCGGCACGTCCTTGTAACCCGCTGGGGAGAACCATGTCTGTTGTGAACAGTTCGCAGAAATTTATCGCTCGCAATCGCGCGCCGCGTGTGCAGATCGAGTACGACGTCGAAGTCTATGGCTCGGAGAAGCGCATCGAGTTGCCCTTCGTGATGGGCGTGTTGGCCGACCTGTCGGGCAAGCCGGCCGAGCCGCTGCCGCCGGTAGCCGATCGCAAGTTCCTGGAGATCGATATCGACAACTTCGATGAACGGATGAAAGCCATGAAGCCTCGCATGGCCTTTGCCGTGCCCAATACGCTTTCCGGCGAAGGGCAACTCATGGTTGACATGACGTTCGAGAGCATCGAGGACTTCTCGCCGGCGGCTGTGGCCGGCAAGGTCGACGCCCTCCGGAAACTACTGGAAGCCCGCACGCAGCTCGCCAATCTGCAGACCTACATGGACGGCAAGTCGGGGGCGGAATCGCTGATCAATCAATTGCTGYAAGACCCGGCGCTGCTGCAGTCGCTTGCCAAGGCACCCAAGCCCGAGGCGAATCACGGCGACACCCTGGCGCCGCAGTCCTGACTGGCTCGGCTGCTTGCCTACCTGAACAACCTCATTAAGCAAGGATTCCATGGTTTCCGCCCAACAAAGACAACAACAGGCCGTCGCGACGGCTGAGCATTCGGATTTTGCGGCACTGATCAGCCGCGAGTTCTCTCCCAAGACCGACCAGGCACGCGAAGCGGTCGACCTGGCCGTCAAGACGCTGGCCGAACAGGCGCTGGCCAGCGCGTTCACGATGAGCGACGATGCTTACAAGAGCATCGAGGCCATCATCGGCGCCATCGACAAAAAGCTCTCGGAGCAAATCAATCTGATTTTGCACCACGAGAGCTTCCAGAAGCTGGAGTCTGCCTGGCGCGGCTTGCACCACCTAGTGTCAAACACGGAGACCGACGACAAGCTGCGCATCCGCGTGATGGACGTGTCGAAGGAGGAGTTGCGCCGCACTCTGCGCCGCTACAAGGGCATCGGCTGGGATCAGAGCCCATTCTTCAAGCGCGTCTATGAAGAGGAGTACGGCCAGCTCGGTGGCGAGCCGTACGGCTGCCTGGTCGCCGACTATTACTTTGACCACACGCCGCCCGACGTGGAACTGCTCGGGTCGCTGGCCAAGATCTCGGCCGCCGCCCATGCACCATTCATCGCCGGCGCCTCACCGTCCGTGCTGCAGATGGATTCATGGCAGGAACTGGCCAACCCGCGAGATCTGTCCAAGATCTTCCAGAACCTGGAGTATGCACCGTGGAACGGCCTGCGCAACTCGGAAGACGCGCGCTATGTGGGCCTGGCCATGCCGCGCTTCCTGTCGCGCCTGCCCTATGGCATCAAGACCAACCCGGTCGATGAATTCGATTTCGAGGAAGATACCGATGGCGCCAATCACCGCAAGTACGTGTGGAGCAACGCGGCCTATGCGATGGCGGTCAACATCAACCGCTCGTTCAAGCTCTATGGCTGGTGCACGCTGATCCGCGGCGTGGAAAGCGGCGGTGTCGTGGAAAACCTGCCGTGCCATACCTTCCCGACCGACGATGGCGGCCTCGACATGAAGTGCCCGACGGAGATCGCGATCTCCRATCGTCGCGAGGCCGAGCTGTCGAAGAATRGATTCATTTCCCTGGTGCACCGCAAGAACACCGACTATGCCGCCTTCATCGGCGCGCAGTCCATGCAGAAGCCGGCCGAATACTACGACGCCGACGCAACCGCCAATGCCAATTTGTCGGCTCGCCTGCCTTACCTGTTTGCCTGCTCGCGCTTCGCGCATTACCTGAAGTGCATCGTGCGCGACAAGATCGGTGCCTTCAAGGAGCGCGAGGATATGCAGCGCTGGCTTAACGAATGGATCATGAACTACGTGGACGCGGATCCGGCCAACTCCTCGCAGGAGACCAAGGCCCGCCGTCCGCTGGCCGCCGCCGAGGTGGTGGTCGAGGAAATGGAAGGCAACCCCGGCTACTACAGCGCCAAGTTCTTCCTGCGTCCGCACTTCCAGCTCGAAGGCCTGACGGTGTCGCTGCGCCTGGTGGCCCGCCTGCCGTCGGTCAAGGACGCGGCTTAAGGCTTACCCGCCAAATCCAAACCGAATCCCCACGGACTCTACCGAACGGGCCTGCGACCGGCAGGCTCGGGGGAGCCGCTGTGGTTTTTGTCTGAAGTACCTGTCTTAACGTGAAGGAGCTTTGCAATGGCACAGGACATTTTCCTGAAGATCAATGGCATCGACGGCGAGTCGCAGGACACGTCGCACAAGAATGAGGTCGAGGTACTGGCTTGGGAATGGAGCATCGAGCAGCAGTCCACCATGCACGCAGGCAGCGGCGGCGGTGCCGGCAAGGCGACCGTGTCGGATATGACCTTCGAGCACTTCATCGATCGCGCCTCGCCCAACCTGATGAAGTACTGCCTGACGGGCAAGCACATTAACGAGGCCGTTCTGGTGGTGCGCAAGGCCGGTGGAAATCCGCTCGAGTATCTGAAGCTCACCATGACCGATGTGATCGTCACCTTGGTGAGTCCAAGGGGTTCGGTGGACGACGAAGTGCGCATGCGCGAGAAGGTGGCGTTGTCGTTCTCCAAGGTGAAGCAAGAGTATGTGGTGCAAAACGCCCAGGGCGGCAGCGGCGGTGCCGTGACCGCCGGCTATGACATCAAGGGCAACAAGGAAGCTTGACGGACTCCGTCCATCCGCTCACGGCACTGACGGATGGACGGCAACTTTCGTTTGTCACAGGCGATTGTTGTCACAGGCGATTCGTATTCAAAGCGGTTGTACCCGTTTCAACAGGAGAAAGAAGATGGTCTCGTCCCTCAGCATCCCCGGATTCGGCAGTCATCGTACCGTCACGGTCAAAGGACCCGGCCTTCCCGAGGTACTGGGGCAGCCGGCGCTGACAGTGGTGCGCGTCAGTGGCAGGGAAGCGCTTTGCGACCTCTTTGAATACGAACTGGAACTCAAGACGGCGGACGATCAGAACTTCGCCTTTGGGCCGGGCGCGAATCTCGACAAGGAGGCCCTTGAAGGCCGCGAGCTGACCATCGAGATCGAACTGGATGGCGCAGGCGCCGGTCTGGAGGGACGGCTCGGCGCTGGCAAGCGCGAGATCACCGGCCTGGTGACGCGCGTGTCTGGCCCGACGCCGGAGGGCCGCCACCTTGTCTATCGCTTCGTGCTGCGGCCGTGGCTCTGGCTTGCCACGCTGACCATGGACTACAAGACCTACCAGCAGAAGACCGTCATCGAAATACTCGATGAACTGCTGGCGGACTACAACTTTCCGGTCGAAAAGCGGCTCAGCCTGGTCCAGTATCCGCGGCGAGAGTACCAGGTCCAGTATGGCGAGACCGATTTCGAGTTCTTCCAGCGCATCACCGAGGAGTGGGGCATCGCTTGGTTCTTCGAGCATAGCGAGGGCCATCACCGTCTGATCCTGACCGACGGCAATGGTGCGTTCAGGAAATTCACGAGCAGCGCCTATCACACGATCAAATGGTATTCGAGTGCGGACCGCGTGGATGAAGAGCATATCTCGGATTTCACAGTCGTCGACCAGCTGGTGACTGGGAAATGGCGCTCCAACGACTATGACTTCGTCAAGCCAAGAGCAGACCTCACGGTAAAGACGCAGCAGCCCCGCGAGACGGGCCATCGCGACCAGGAGATGTATGAATGGCCCGGCGATCATGCGCAGCCCGCCACCGGAAATGACCCGTGGCAGGAAGGAGATGTGACCGCCCGCATGCGCATGGAGGAGTTGCGTCAGCATGGCCGTCTCGCCTATGGGAAGGGAAACTTGCGTGGTGTCGTTCCGGGCTGTACGTTCACGCTGGCTCGGCATCCCGAGCAGAAGGCAAACTGTGAATACCTGATCTTTGCGACGAAGCTGATGCTCGAGGAAGTCGCGGAGGAGAGCGGCCAGGGCCAGCGCTGGCGCTGCGCGGTGGAGTTCGAGGTGCAGCCGACCACGGAAACATTCCGCCCGGACCGGACGCAGCCAAAGCCCCGCACAACGGGGCCTCAAACGGCAACCGTTGTCGGGCCGGAATCTCAGGAAGTGTGGACGGATCAGTACGGTCGCGTGAAAATCCAGCTGCATTGGGATATGTACGGCAAACGCAACGAGCACAGCTCTTGCTGGGTGCGCGTCGCGTCGTCATGGCACGGCGATCAGTACGGCGCCATCCACATTCCCCGTATCGGACAGGAGGTCATCGTCGACTTCCTGCACGGCGATCCGGATCTGCCGATCATCGTGGGGCGGGTTCCGAACCAGCTCAATATGCCGCCCTGGAACTTGCCGGGCCAGCACGCGCTGTCTGGATTCCGCTCCAAGGAAATCGGCGGTGGCCGGCACAACCACCTGGTGATGGACGACACGCAGGGCGAGATTCAATCGCAGCTGTCGTCGGACCACTTGCTGTCGCAGCTCAATGTTGGCCACATTACCCGCATTCCCGATGCGGGAGGCAGAAAAGACAAGCGCGGCGAGGGCGCCGAGCTTCGCACCGACGGCCACATGGCCTTGCGTTCCGCCAAGGGCGCCTTGCTCAGCACCGAAGCACGCATGAATGCCCGCAGCCACGCCATGGATATGCGCGAGACGATAGCCCGCCTCAAAGGCGCGCTGGAGATCGCCCAGGCCCTCGAGGAAGCGTCGGCGAACTCCCAGGCGCAGCACGAAGAGCAGAAGGACGTCGCCAGGACGATCGCGCAGCAGAACGATGCCATCAAGGGATCCGGGGAGGCACTCGGGGAACTGACGTCTCCCCACGTTGTGGTGTCGAGCGCCGCCGGCATCGCGGCCACCGCTGAAGAAAGCACGCATCTGCACAGCAAGCTCCACACATCGCTGACAACGGGCGAGCACATGTCCCTCAACGTCGGGAAGAGCTTTCTCGCCAGCGTCAGGGAGCTGGTCTCCATCTGTGCCCACAAGTTCGGCATCAAGCTGTTCGCGAGCCGTGGCCCCATTGAAATTCAGGCCCAGAACGACACGATGGGACTGCTTGCGAAGCTTGGCATCAGCATCATCAGCACCGAGGACAGCATTCGCGTCATTGCAAAGAAGCAGTTGCTGATCGGTGGCGGCGGCAGCTTTACCCAGTACGAGGCCGCCGGCATCACGCACCTGACCGAGGGGAAATACGTCGCGCACGCCGCGCACCACTCCTGGCCGGAAGAGCAGAGCTTGCCGATGCAGATGCCGGTCACACCGAAGCCGTTCTGCATCGAGTGCTTCATCAAGGCACTTAAGTCGGGCAGTGCGCTCGCTGCGGTCTAGGGAGGGATGGATACATGTATTTCGCGGTTGATCCACTGAACCTCGCCGAGGTCTCCACCAGGCTGATCGAGCTGGTTTCGGCAAATCCCAAGGCAAACTGGACTGCGGTCGTTGATGGTGCGTTCGATCACGATGGCGGCCGGCGCGATTACCCCGGCTCGCCAGAAGCGTTGTATGCCTGCGACGAGCTGGACGCCATGCTCGAGGTTTCCCCACTTCTTATCCCGCTGATCGTGGAGCGCGCCGAGGTGTTGAGGGAGCAGATTCTTGGCCTCGCACGGCATTGCGCCGGGCGGCCAATGTTCAGCATTGTGGCCTCATCCAGGAATGCCGCCGAACTCAAGCCGAATTGGCAGAAGTGCGCGCGCGTCTCGACCGAGGATGGGCAGAAGCTGCTGCTGCGCTTTGCCGACACGCGGGTGCTGCCGATGCTTCCGGAGGTCCTCCGTCAGGAGTCCTGGGCGGCGTTGACCCATGAGCTAAGCGAATGGTGGTACGTCGATCGCGCAGGACAGCTCGAGCAGGCTCCGGTCGCGGATGCCATTGCCGCGCCTGTCTTTCCGCTCGCGCTCGGGCGGCGGGAGTTCAACAAGCTGCTAGAGCGAGGCGTACCTGATTCGGTCATCGACGCCATGTTCCGGCAGTTGCCGGGGATCTTGCCGGCAACGGCGAAGGCGGGATTCTTCGAGAAGATCAAGGCGGTGTGCGAGTTTGCACGCGCCCAGGAGATTGACGCGTTTCCGGACATCCTTGCGCTGGGGATTTTTGACACACAGACCGACCACAAGGGCCTGACGAACCCGAAGCTCCTCCGACTCATCGCGGAGCGGGGCTGGGCGCGTGGGGAACTCGCCGCAGCCATCGAGGCAGTCAATGCGGTCAATGCGTTCAAGGCGTGAAGATGTTCAAGCTAGCGATGGCACCCCATTACGTTGTAGCACTTGCCTGTGCGGCATCCATCGGTATCGCCAACCCATTTACACACGTGAAATGAAAAACACTACCCAACAGCCTTCGTTTGCCTTCGTTGCGTCCTCATGGGCCGCCTTGCTAGCAGGATTTCTCGCATTCCTTGTTGGATTGTTCAACGCGGAAATGCAGCTGAACGAGCGCGGCTACTACTTTACGGTGCTTGTCTACGGACTGTTTGCCGCCGTCTCCGTGCAAAAGAGCGTACGAGACAAGCTCGAGGGCATTCCCGTAACGGCGATCTACTACGGCCTGAGCTGGGTGTCAGTGCTGCTGGCTGTCCTCTTGCTGTGTGTCGGGCTATTCAACGCCAACTTGGCGTTGAGCGAAAAGGGCTTCTATGGCATGTCGTTCGCCCTGGCGCTCTTCGGGGCGATTGCCGTGCAGAAGAACACGCGCGACATCCAGGCGGCCATGCCGCACATCATCGAGAGCGATCTGGTGCGGCTCCCGGAGGAAAACCCAGGGAATGACCGATAGGTACGAAGTTGTTCTCGACGGTCGCCAAGCCGTCACACGGAGACGGTCCTTACTGGCGCACGCATGCCAATGCGGTGCCTGAAGGTGCTGGAATCGTAGCAACGTACGTTGCCAGTTACGCCCGAGATCGGAGCTCGCATGAACATCAGATGGAAACAGATTTCCGTTCGTCTATCACCGCTAGCTGTCGTGCTGTGCGCCGCGTGTTCCATGGCAAATCGGGCTGCCGCTATGGACTTGGTGGGCTACAACTATACGGATCAGTATGTCGCTGCATATAGTGTCAATGGCTATCCCGGCCCGAATATCTATCCGCACAGCGGCGGCGGCAAGTTTGTCTGTTGCATTTCGGTACCAGGGGAATGGCAGCCGGGCATGACGGTCACGGTGAAGTGGACGGAAGACCGTAACGCCAACCCGATCCCGTGGAAGACGCGGGTGGTGGATGTGCCTCCCTATACGGCCAAGGATCGTGGTCATCTCGCCGTGCACTTCTTTCCCAACGATGAGGTCACGGTGCTGGTTACAACGAAAGCACCTGGGCACCCTGACTATCCCTACCATTTCTATCCCAGCGAAGGTGTCCGGAAATGACCGCGCCATCCCCTGAGATATTCCCAACTGGCGGCCTGCGCGCGCTGCCGCCACGCGAGGCGATGCGGTGCATCGCGGTGCTGTCCCGCACATTGCTCAATGACAAAGCGGCCGCCTGTGCCGAACGGGAAAATGTGGGTGTCGTCTTCGACGGCGCTGGCAACCATCAGCAGGAGGGCTACGAGGCTATTGGCGCCAGCGGACAGGTCAAGGTGGTGCGGGGCAGGGTACGCCCTAGGCTGCCGAAGTCAAGCTCAACCCAACATAGGAGCGTGTCGATGGGAACCCGAATGCAGTCTGTTCTCTGCCGCCTTGCTGTGTCCCTGGCAATGCTGGGCACAGCCTGCGCTGTCAGCAGCCCTGCTACCGCGATGGACCTGGTGGGCTACAACTACACGGATCAGTATGTCGCAGCATATAGCGTCAATGGCTCTGCAGGCGCCAACATCTACCCACATGCGGGCGGCGGCGGCTTCGTTTGCTGCATTTCTGTGCCTAGGGAATGGCAGTCGGGCATGACGGTCACGGTGAGGTGGACGGGAGACCGCAACGCCAACCCGATCCCATGGAAAACGCGTGTGGTGGAGGTGCCTCCCTATACGGCTAAGGATCGGGGTCATCTCGCGGTGCACTTCTTAGCCAACGATGAGGTCACGGTGCTGGTCACGACGAAGACTGCTGGTCACCCCGAGTATCCATATCCGTACCCCGACGAAGGTGTCAAGAAATGACCGCGCGATCCTCGGAGCTCTTTCCGACTCGCGGCCTGCACGCGCTTTCGCCGCGCGAGGCGATGCAGCGGGCGGCGGGGGCTAGCCAGCACTTTGCCTCAGGACAATGCCCCCGGGTAACTCAATGTGAGGGTCTTTTCCGATGGCACTGGGAATATATGCATCGACACGAGGAATAGCCATGAACTCCTGGCCTAGAAGAATCTACCGCAGTCTTTCACTGCTGCTTGCGGCGTTTGGCACGGCGTGCACAGCAACCAGTCACGCAATCGCCATGGATCTGGTGGGTTACAACTACACGGATCGGTATGTGGCTGCATATAGCGTCAACGGCTATCCGGGCGCAAATATCTACCCGCATGAGGGGGGCGGAAAATTTGTCTGTTGCATTTCTGTACCCGCTGAATGGCAACCCGGCATGACAGTCACGGTGAAATGGTCGGGGAAGCGAAACACCAACCCGATCCCCTGGAAAACGCGCATTGTTGACGTGCCTCCCTATACGTCCAAGGATCGAGGTCATCTCGCGGTGCACTTCTTCCCCAACGATGAGGTAAAGGTATTGGTC
>NZ_JBFTLX010000233.1:0-11560 GCF_056396665.1 Cupriavidus sp. 05T313
GTGCGAACACCGATCCAGGCTCCTTCCAGAACATTCTCAGCCATGCGGCGCTCGGCTGTGTCGCGGGCGCGGCCGGCAGCGGGGACTGTGCGTCAGGGGCGATTGGCGGCGCAACCGGCGCAGTGATATCGCCGCTGGTTGGCGGGGCGCTGGGGATTGAGACGAACGCTGACCGTGCCAATTCGCTGAATCAAGCCATCGTGATCGGCGCGGCGATGTTGGCTGGCGGTGGGCTGGCGGCGGCCCTTGGGCAGAACGCGACAGCGGCAGCTGGCGCGGCGCAGAACGAGGCGCTGAACAACTACCTAAGCCTCAAGGATCGGCTGACGCTTGAGAAGGCCAAGCGGGAATGCGCGAACGGCGTCTGGACGTCGTGTGTGGCTGCCAATATTAATGCTGAAAGGGATCAGAAGAGTAACGACATTCTGGCCGATGGCCTGACCAAATGTGAGGGAGGTGGCTGTCAGTCCCTTGCCAACTGGATTCAGGATCAGAAGACATCCCTGGGTTGTGGGTCCGCCAGAGGCCCCACAGACTGCCAACTGCTGGACAAGAGCTGGCAGATTGCTCAGGCGAAGGCGCAGGGGCTTGAGCTGCCGACCTTCTCGCCGGATGACTTGATCGGCACTGGATTGATCAAAGGGATGCTTACGGGTACGCTCAAGGGTATTGGGCTCTTGGGAGCAACGAGGTCGGTAGGCAATGATGTAGCTAAGGCAATTGAGGAGCAGCTTGCCGGACGCACGGCAGCACCGGTCTTCTCAGGCTCTGGTCCTGCTCCGGGCATCATAGCGATTACTGACAACACGTCGGTYGGCGCTTTGAAGAACTACTATCCTTCGGGCGGCGGTGTGGAGTTTGTGTACGATCCGACAACARGTACCTTTGCTGTTGGCGCTCCCAAAGCTGGGCTATTCGATGGCTCGCCGCATCAGAAACTTGTTCAGTCAATCGGTGCAAAGGACGAGAACATCGTAGGTGGAACGTTCAGCCGAGCACCAGATGGTTCGATCATCACAACTGAGAATAGTGGGCACTATGGACAGAACTGGACGCCTCAGATCGAGAAGCAGTTCCAGGAATGGCTTTCGAAGCGTGTCGGCGTTACAGTGAACCATCAACGTTGGGGAAGCCGATGAAAACCCGAATGATCTTTCCGCCGCGTGTTGAACATCAGAACATCTGGCTTGTGAGCATAGGTCGGATAGAACTCGGAGTGGGGCTACGGGGAGAATGGTGCTTTCGGGTGGGACAACGATTGGTGACCATCTCGAAGCCTGACGACACAATGCCCTTACTTCCATTGCTCGAGACCGGAAGGACAGCGTTTTACGATCACGTGAGCCGCGCCGTTMAAGTTCGTCCAGAGCTGGCGGAGGCTGCCCGCTCATTTCCAGAGGTGCTTCTACTCGAGTTTGCATTCGAATCTTCTGTCTCTGATTACTGGCCACTTAAGGCGATGGATTGGCTGGATCTAAATTCAGTTCTTGTATCGGAGCTTCGCGGGACGTTGCGGACGCTGCTATCGCGAGGCTGGGCAACGCAACGACTGAGACAGAGGGTTGATACGGTAGTCAACCGCCGGATTTGAGGACGGTTGGGGTCGTGGGGCAATCCCGCTTAGCCTGCTCTCAGTTCGCAGGGGGGTAACTAACGAGCAGAGTGAATGACTAACCCACCCCCAGATGTGTGTACAACACGAGTGTTGTACACACATCCACACACCGGACGAATCCACGAGGTCATCTGCGGCGCCCGTCGCGGATTCCCAGGTCAACTTTCCTCGAGCCTTCCTTGCACAGGACGGCGTCACATTCTATTGCGATCGCAAGTCTGCCCCTTTGGCTAGACCTGCGCGCCTTGCATTTTTTAACGAAATCGGATTGCGCGGCCAAAAACCGCGTCTGGGGCAAAAACTTGCACCCGAGACCTGCATCGGGGCGCTGACCACCCGCGAAGCCTTGCTGCGTCTAGGATTGCGGGGCGTCGCCAACGTGGGACGTGTCGGGTGCTGGATATGGTGCCATTGGCGGAGCATCATCTACGGCCCTGGCGCCATTCATCGGTGCGGCGGTAGTGGGCAGCGGAGCGGCATCGCCTCTGCATTCGGTCAGGATCCATTCGCGGCAGCCAGCGCGGCGCAGAACGAAGCGCTGAACAACTGTTCCATGCATGAGTGCTGGAACGGTGTGAAGGACAAGCTGACGAGCTTCGGGTCGGCCGTTGCAAGCTGGTTTGCGACGCCGGAAGGTCAGCTAACCAGCGCGATGGCGGCGATTGCCGGCGACATGGGCGGCAGGCTGATGGTTGCTTGAAGTTGAATACACCTTTCTTGGGTTTTACGAAGGGACGTTAATGAAAATTCCACTTTACAACCGCGTCCGCTATGTTGGTCGAGAGGGATCGTATGAGGGGCTCAGATGGGGGGACATCGGATACGTTATCGAAGACTATTGCGATGGCAACTACGAAGTAGAGTTCTCTAATCCCGATGGGACGACGAGAGTTCAAGCGGTCCTCGCAGGCCGCGATCTGGAGCTGGCTGAACGTTAGATAAAGACGATGAACCCAGCATGCATCTGACGTTGGCGAATGGTGTATCTATTGTGAAAAGAGCAATGATGTTGCAGTGATAGGTTTGCGTGACGCGGACGGCATCGGGAAATTCGAAACTGCTCTGGAGAAATTGTGGGCCAAACCGATCGGTTACAGTGTGGCGCCAGGGGTTACTCCAGAACTACGGGCGGTCTCGATAGCAAGATAGGCTAGCTCCGATAGTTGCTAGGCCAGTGAGTGACGACATGGAGCGGGTATGCCAAGAGGGCCCAGGACGTGGCAGTCAAGGGTTCCCATTGGCACCGCCACGCATTTCCCGAAGTATGGCTTCAAACGAATTTCATAATGTCTCCATTATTTTCTCTACGTCTTCGTCGCCGCTGGCCGGTGTTCGGCGCCAGCCTTGCGCTGCTCGGCTGCGCCCCAATGATCGCAACGGCACCCTCAAGCGTCGAGCTCGCCCAGGACGGGGCTGCGGCTCACTCCATACAACTCTTGGCGCCTGCGTTCGTCCGGCTTGATACCGGTTATACCCGCCAGCTCGCGGCGCATTCCGTCTGGAAACGGGTGGGCCGTTTGCCGCAAGGGGAAGTCTACCGGCCGGTCGGAACGATTTTCACGATTGAAGGCCGTCAGGTCCACGAAGCCTACCTGGTGCTCAAAGACAACAAGCTGGTGGGCTTCTATTTGCCGGGGGAGCAAAACTATTCCCCGCTTTCAACCGCAGTACCCCTGACCTTGGGAGAAATTGAATGAAACGAGTTGTACGTATGGTAATTGGAGGAATGGCGATATCGTTCCTGATGGCGGGTTGCGCGTCGGGTGTGAAGCATTCCGAGATGGCGGCCTCTATCCCAACGATCAAGCCCGGGGAAGGTCGCATCTATTTCTTGCGCTCGGCATCCATGTTCGGCGCCGCGATTCAACCCGACCTTCGCCTCAATAGCCAGGTCGTCGGGGAATCCAAGCCCGGTGGCTTCTTCTTCGTGGATCGTCCGGCCGGCAAATACGTCGCCTCGGCATCGACGGAAACGGAGAAGACGCTCAGCTTCGTTCTCGATGGTGGGGAAACCAAATACGTGCGCAGTTCGCCGTCGATTGGCCTGATGGTCGGCCGCGTAGTGCTGGAGTTGGAGACGCCGGACAAAGCCAAGGAGGAGCTGTCTTCCCTGAGTTATACCGGGGATGTAGCGAAGACCTCGGCAAAATGAGCTAGCGACCCAGCCGGAGCTACACCGAAGGCACGGCAGCCGACGACATCCACACACGCGCCAATCCGAACTCAGGCTCGACATCGTGTGTCACGGCTCGCCGGGCGTTTAGCCTGCTCCGCCCCCCGCCTCCGTGATCGCGCTGTAGACCAGTGTGCGCAGTTGGCGGCGCACCGGGTAGGCGGAGGAGGGCAGGAGCTGGGTCAGGAACAGTCCGATCAGGTCCTCCTGCGGATCGACCCAGAAGAAGGTGCTGGCAGCGCCGCCCCAGAAGAAGTCGCCGGCGCTGCCGGGGATCAGGGTGGCCGCCGGCGCCACCGTGGTGGCGAAGCCGAGTCCGAAGCCGACGCCATCATAGTTGGCCTCGCTGAACATCGAGCGCGACATGCGTGGCAGGTCCACCCCGCCGGGTAGATGGTTGGATGTCATCAGCGTCAGCGTTTTCGTCCCCAGCAGACGCACTCCGTCCAGTTCGCCGCCTTGCAGCAACATGCGCGCGAAGCGCATGTAGTCGGCGGCGGTCGACACCAGGCCGCCGCCGCCGGAGATGAAGCCGGGCGGCTTCAGGTAGGGGCTGGTGAGGGGATCGTCCTGCAGTACCGGCTCGCGCGTGGATACCACCTTCGAACCAAGCGTGCCGACGGCGTAGCAGGCGCAAAAGCGCGAGGCCTTCTCTTCCGGCACGTGGAAGGCGGTATCAACCATGCCTAGCGGATCGAATATCCGTTCTTTCAGGAAGGTCTCGAAAGGGATTCCGCTGACCTTGCCGACGAGGTAGCCAAGCACGTCGGTGGAGACCGAGTAGTTCCAGGCCTCGCCCGGCGAGAACTCGAGCGGCAGCTTGGCCAGCTTTTCGATCATGTCGTCGAGCGTGCCGTCGGTGGCGAGTTCGCCCAGCTTCAGCTTGCGGTAGGCCGCGTCGACGTTGGTGTTTTGCTGGAAGCCATAGGTCAGGCCGGAGGTGTGGCGCAGCAGGTCGACCACCAGCATCGGGCGCGTAGCCTGGCGCGTCTGGAAGCTCTCCATGAAGCCGCCGTTGTAGACACCGAGGTTTTCCCATGCCGGAATGTACTTGCCGACCGGATCGTCCAGGGCGATCTTGCATTCCTCGACCAGCATCATGACTGCCACCGAGGTGACGGGCTTGCTCATCGAGTAGATGCGGAAGATCGAATCCTCGGCCAACGGAACCTGCCGCTCGCGGTCGGCCAGGCCCAGCGCCGAGTTCAGGACCAGTTCGCCGCGCCGCCACACCTGGATGAGGGCCCCGGGCAGCTTGCCGGTCGCGACATAGGCTTCGTCGACGAAACGTTCGACCCGGTCGAGCCGCTCCCGGGACATCCCCTGCGTTTTCCTGCCTTGCATATCCATGTCTCCTCCTGGTTATTGCCTTCATGTCCTTGAGCTACCCGGCGATGTGACGAAGTCCCAGGCGTTGGCGCCGAACACGACATAGAACAGGAAGGCCCTGTTGTCGCACGCCTGATGGAAATCACGAGTCCGGTCGGATAGCGCGTTGTTGTGGTCCTCGGCTTGTGCGCGGTGTTATGAGGCCGATGATAGCCGATCCCTCTGGAACGACAGGGCAGGCTCTTCCCGCACCCTGGCTCCTGCCTCTCCCTAGGGTAATCCCCAATATGCCGTATCATCTCGCCCTGGCGCCGCTTTGCCAGGGCTGTTTGCCGTCCTCGCCAGCGTGCACGTCCGTCGCACTTTTTCCGGTATTCAGGGACAAAGCCATGTGACGGCCCAGCAGCATGCTGAACGCCAACCGGCCGCGTTCGGGTGCTGAACCATACATATTGAATAAACAGGGGCCAGGGATTGGTGGCCTCGGAGACATCCGGACGCTTTGTCGGGGCCCCGGATTGCCAGGTATTCCAGGAGTTGCTTTTGTCCAAGATCGAAACCCAGCGCAGAACTGAGGTTGACCTGATTCGCGGCATCGCGCTGATCTTCATTGTGGTGGACCACGTGAACGGCAGCGTGCTGGCCGATTACACCATCCGCAATTTCGCGTTCTTCGACGCGGCGGAGATTTTTGTCTTCCTGGCCGGCTATTCGGCAGGGGCGGCCTACATAGCCATGGAGGCGCGGCATGGCGCATCCGCCGCGCAGAACCGCCTGATCCGCCGCAGTTGGGAGATCTACAAGGCGTTCGTGCTGACCGGCGTGCTGATGCTGGTCTTCGGCTTGCTGCTGGCGCTGGCGCGGGTGCCTGCGCCGGCGATCCGTTCCACGGAGGCGCCGGTCTTCATGGCGCATCCGTTCAGCACGCTGATCGAGGTGTTCAGCGTGGCGCGGCAGCCCTTTGTCTCCGACGTGCTGCCGATGTACGCGGTCTTCATCCTGTTCGCGCCGCTGGCAATCCGTATGGCGCGGGCCATGCCGCTGACTTTTGTCGGCGCGAGCGCGTTGCTCTGGCTGATGGCGCCGATGCTCACCCCGCTGCTGCCGAGCAGCGATGGCAATGGCTGGAGCTTCAACCCGTTCGCCTGGCAACTGCTGTTCGGCCTGGGCCTGATGGCGCGCCTGCGGCCCGATATCATCCTGCCGCGCCAGGCGCTGGTGCGCTGGGTTGTGACAGGGCTGGCGGTGGCGGTGACGCTGGCCTGCGTGTTGCTGGCCTACCTGTGGATGCGCCCGCATGTGTACGAGCCGTGGCTGCCCGCGTGGCTGCCGACCATGGTGTTCCCGCTGCCCAAGAAGAGCCTGGCGGCGCTGCGCATCGTGAGCTTTCTCGGGCTGGCCTGGTTGTGCTACCTCGCGGTGCGCGCGGGCTGGGTGGCGCGGCTGGCATCGGTGATGGGGCCGGTCGTGCAGATCGGCCGCCACAGCCTGTTCTGCTTTGTCTTCGGCGCAGTGGTGTCGGTGGTGATCGAGGGCTTTACCCACGGCATTGCCGGCGGGCGGCCTTCGCGGCCCATCGCGCTGGGTGGCGACATCGTGGCGGTGGCGCTGCTGCTGGTGATCGGCGGCTGGTACGGGCGGCGCAAGGAAGAGAGGAAAGAGGCGCGGAGAGAAGAGAGCAAGGAGGGGCGGAAGGAAGAGCGGAAGGCGCTCGCCTAGGGCGCCTTTGGTCAGGCCGGTCGTGCGGCCTGCGCGCCGGGCGGGGCTCTACCCGCCCAGCGCGATGCCGTCCTTGCGTTTGTCCGAGGCGCCGAGCAGCGCGCCCGACGCGTCGCGCATGACGATCTGCGCGCCGCCGAAATCGCTGCGCCCACCGAGTTCGCCCAGGCCGGCGGGGTCCGCGTAGCCAGCTTCGCGCAGGGCCCGCACGATGTCCGGCGGCATGCCGGCTTCGATGGCAAGGGCGGTATCGGATTCAAGGCGCCAGCGCGGCGCGTCGAGCGCAGCCTGCAGCGGCTGGTGCCAGGCGGCCAGCCTGACCAGCAACTGCAGCTGGCCCTGCGGCTGCATCAGCCCGCCCACCACGCCGAAGCCGGCGTGCAAGCGGCCGCCGCGCAGCGCCGCGCCGGGCACCACGGTGTGATAGGGGCGCTTGCCGGGGGCAGGGCTGTTGATATGGCCGGGGCCCGCAAAGCCGAAGCCGCGGTTCTGCAGCACGAAGCCGCAACCGGGCACGGCAATGCCCGAGCCGAAGCGCTTGAAGATGCTGGTCATCAGCGTGACCGCCAGTCCGTCGCGATCCACCACCACGGTGCAGACGGTGTTGCCGGCCGGGTCCGCCACGGTTTCGCTGGCGTACCGCATGGCGCGGCCCATGGCCTGCACGGTACGTACCACGGCTGCGGGATCGTCCTGCGCCAGCATGGCGGGATCGAGTTCCCCCAGTTCGTCCAGCGCATGCAGGATGGCGACGCCGTGTGTGTTGGGCGGACATTCGAGGATCGTCAGGCCGCGAAAGCCGGTGGAGACGGGGGTGCAGAAATCGCCCCGGTGGGCCGCGAAGTCGGCCGCTGCCAGCGCGCCGCCGGCATGGCGGCTGGCCGTTTCGGCGGCCTGGGCGGGTTTGCCGAGGTAATAGGCATCGGCGCCTTCGGCGGCGATAGCGGCCAGTGTGGCGGCCAGCTCCGGATTGCTGAAGGTTTCGCCGGCGGCCGGGGGCCGGCCAGCGCGATACAGCGCGGCGCAGACCGGATCTTGATGCAGCACGCGGTCGAACAAGGCCCATTCCCGCGCCGCCACCGGCGCTACCGCGAAGCCGTCGCGCGCCAGCGCGATGGCGGGGGCGAACAGCCGCTTCCACTCCAGCCGGCCGTAGCGGCGGTGCAGGTCTTCCCAGCCGCGCACCGCGCCGGGCGTGGTCAGCGACAGGGCGTGGCGTTCGGGGATGCGCTGCCTGGGCAGTGCCGCCAGCGCCTCCATCGGGAACGCGGCGGGTGCGCGGCCGGTGCCGTTGTAGCTCACGGCGTGGCCATCGGGCTCGACGATCATGGCCAGCATGTCGCCACCGATGCCGGTGGCCATCGGCTCCACCACGCCCAGGATGGCATCGGCCGCGAGCGCCGCGTCGATGGCGCTGCCGCCTTCGCGCAGTACCTGCAGCGCGGCCTCGGCGGCGAGCGGGTGGCCGGTGGCGACCATGCAGTGCGCGGCGCGCACGCCTTCGCCGCCGGCGATGGCAGGGGTGGCGGCAGGATTGGCGAAAGCTGTCGTTCTCATGCGTGGCGTTCCAGGGGAATCAGATTCGTTTCAATCGGGTTTGACGCAGCGGCATGCGTGAGCGGTTCCTCACCGCCACAGCACCACGGCGCACATCGTCGATACGGCAAGACCCGCCAGCACCGGTATCAGCAACGCCCGCACCGCATCGAGCACCGGCACGCGCGCGAAACCGGTGATGGCCACCAGCGAGGACCAGGCAATCAGCGTGCCGCCACCGGTCCAGACCGCGCCCATCTGGCCCACCGCGCACAGCGTGGCTGCGTCGATGCCGACGGTCGGGCCCAGCGCGCCGGCCAGCGTGCCGGTCAGCGGCAGGCCGGCAAAGCCGGAGCCGTCGATGCCGGTGATCATGCCCACCAGCAGCACGCCGAAAGCCACCATGACGTGGTTGTTGGGAATCCATTGTCCGGCGCCCTGGATCAGTTCGAACAGCAGGCTCGGCGCATGGCCGGGGCCGATGTGCAGGATGGCGCCGGCGGTATCGCCCGCGCCGATAAAGAAGAAGCCGGCGATCGGCAGCACGGAGCCCATCGCCTTGAAGGCAAAGACAAAACCATCGGTGATGTGCTCCGCGCTGACATCCAGCATCTTGCGCGGGCCCTCGGCCGCCAGCGTGCACAGGATCATCAGCAGCGCTGCCATGCCGCCGACCATGGCGGCCGCCTCGCCGCCCTTGAGTTCGGCCACGCCCAGGCCCAGCCTGGGCACGACCATCAATGCGATCACGGCGGCGAACGCTAACGGCGTTAGCACGGCAAACACCTTCGACCACTTGATCTGGCGAAGCTCCACCATCGACAGGCTGCGCGCGATATTGGCATCGGTGCCGAGCGGCTCGTCGTGCGCGGTGCCGCGCGCCAGTGCGCTCTTGTCGAAGCTGCCGGCGGCTTCGGTGCCGGCCAGGCTGGCATCGGGCGCGCGGCCTTGCCAGCGGGCCAGGTGGCCGGCATTGGCGGGACGGATCTGGGCGCGGATGGAAAAATAAGCCATCGTGAGCGCGATGCCGCCGGTGATCAGCGACAGCACCAGCGCGCGGTCCGCCACCATGGCGGCGCTGACCGCGGCCCCGGCTGCCTTGGCGCTGATGCCCGGCGCCACCCCGATCACATAGTCGGACGACAGCGCGGTACCCTGGCCCGCGATGGCGATCGCCATGGCGCCGGCCAGCGGCGGCAGGCCGGCGGCGATCGCGGCGGGCAGCAGGATGGCGGATACCAGGGGGATGGCAGGCGTGGGCCAGAAGAACAGCGAGATGGTGTACGTGATGGCGGCCAGCATGAAGTAGGCAGCGTGGCCGTTCTTCATCACTGCGCGGAAGGGCTCCACCATGCGCACGTCGGAGCGCAGCGCCTTGAGCGAATTGAGCAGCGCCGTCATCAGCGCGATCACCAGGAAGATATTGAACAACTCGCGCGCCGCCACGAAGCTGGCGTTGAAGATGCTGGCCAGCGCACTGACCGGGCTATGGGTCCAGGCCAGCGTGACGAGGAAGGTCGCGACGATCGCGGGCACGACCACGTTGGCGCGAAACACCATCGTCAGCACGATGGCAAGGACGCCGGCGAGGTAGACCCAGTGGGCCGCGCCCAGGGCGATATGTGATTCCATTTTGGGGCTTGTCTCCTGTGCCGGCGTGGCTGGGTGGGGGCCGCCGGTCTGTGCCGAGGGGGCATCGTAGCTGGCCTGGCACCGGCGCGGCAACCCATGGCGTGGCCGCCCTGCGCGCRAGTGCGCGGCAGTTCCCCTTCATGGCCGCCATGCGCGCGTTGCGTCACGTTGCGGCCGGGTGCCGTGCCTGCGCCGGGGCGGGCAGGACACGGCGACTGGCGCACTTATCCGGCGACTGTCCCGACGGCCTTCGCCGGGCTCACCTGGACTTCCCAGGACACGCTGATATCGCCGTTGACGAAGGTCTGGCAGGCCATGCGGTAGCCTTCGCCAAACTGCGCCTCCGTCAGATGCTTGCGTTCCTTGGGCTTGATGGCGTCGGTGAACGCCAGTCCGCGTTCGATCTTGCACTTGCAGGTGCCGCACAGGCCGCCGCCGCACTTGAAGGGGATGCCGCCTTTCTCGCGCAGGGAAACGCGCAGCAGGTTGCTGTTCTCGGGGGCGCTGACGACCTTGCCGCCGTTGCTGACAAAGGTGATTTCAATCATGGAAACGATCCGATTGCATGAGGGGGCTGCCCGGCGCTATGCCGGCCATACTCGGTTTATTCAGCGCGCGCTATTCACGCCTTACCAGTGAGATGTCCATGCTGCCGAAGGTGGACAGGCGCTTGAGCTCGTCGCGGGCTTCCTGCAGCGTGTCGAACTTGTCGAGGAATTTCGAGGGCACGTAATTGATGGCCGGCGCCTGCCGGCTGGCGGCATCGGCATCCTGGCCGGATTCCTCTATCACCTTCACCTTGACCGGATGCGCCATTTCGGCGATGACGAAGTGCGCGGTCTTGCGGCCGTAGAAGAGATAGTCGTATGCCTCGACGGCCACCAGCCCCTCGACCAGTTCGGTCCTGAATTGCCCCGGTTTGCTGCTGAGTATCACGTACATGACTGCGCTGCCTGGTGGTTGCTGGTGTTACTGCGGGCTGGCCGGGATGCAAGCTTGCGCAACGTTGGCCACACTGCTCGCCGTGGCGTTCTCCACCGGCAACTCGTCCTGGCTGAGCTCGATGTCGTGCTCCAGCCAGATCTGGCAGGTCAGGCGATAGCCCTGTTCCAGCCGCTCGCCCAGTTGCTTCTTTTCCTTCCAGTTCGGAGGCGGCAGGTGCTCGCCGCCGGCGATCACGCGGCAGGCGCACTTGGAGCATTTGCCCATGCCGCACTCGTAGCGCAGGTTCGGATAGGGAAACTGCTTGATCCCCGCGCGCACCACCAGGTTGGTGCTGGGCTTGACCTCGTCCTCGAAGGTCTGGCCGTTCTTGTGAAATACGACTTTCGGCATACAACGTTTCCGCAAGCGGTCTGTGAGGGGGGGAGCGGCCGGGGCAATGCGCCCGGCCTCGTTTTATTGCGGGCTCAGGCGGCCATGCCCAGTTCAGGCAGGGAGATCTCCTGGGCGACGTAGTCGTGATAGAGCGCGGTGGTGTAGAGCAGGCGCATCTGTGCGCCGATCTCGCAGATTTTCAGGCAGCGCTGCTGCAGCTCGGGCGTGTCGGCGTGTTC
>NZ_JBFTLX010000234.1:0-11556 GCF_056396665.1 Cupriavidus sp. 05T313
CTTCTTCTTCCCCAACGATGAGGTAAAGGTATTGGTCACAACGAAGATTGTTGGCCATCCTGACTATCCCTATCCATACCCTGACGAAGGTGTCGGGCGATGACTACGCAATCCGCGGAACTCTTCCCGACCAAGGTGATGTGGGGCAGGGTGCTCCCTAAGATGCCAGAGTCAAGCTCAACCCGAAATTGGAGCGTATCTATGGGAACCCGGATGCAGTCTGTTCTCTGCCGCCTTGCTGTGTCCCTGGCAATGCTGGGCACAGCCTGCGCTGTCAGCAGCCCTGCTACCGCGATGGACCTGGTGGGATACAACCACACGAACCAGTATGTGGCCATGTACGTCGTGAACGGGTACCCCGGCGGCGATATTCTCCGGCATGCGGGTGGTGGCAGCTTTGTTTGCTGCATTTTCGTGCCAAGGGAATGGCAGCCGGGCATGACGGTCACTGTGAAGTGGACGGAAGACCGTAACGCCAGCCCGATCTCTTGGCGAACGCGCGTGGTGGAGGTGCCCCCCTACAAGCCTGAGGACATGGGCCGCTTCGCGGTGCACTTCTTCCCAAACGATGAGGTGAAGGTACTGGTTACGACCATAAGGCCCGGGCACCCCGATTATCCCTATCCGTCGCCGCGAGAAGGGAAAGACAAATGATCGAAAATCCCTGGAACTCGTCCCCGCTGGCTTGCTCACTGCCGAAAAGAAAAGCCACCGCCAGTACTGGACTGCTCAAGGTGATACGGGGCGGGGCGCATCCCTCAGATGCCAGAGTCAAACAAGATCAACCCGAAATAGGAGCGTGTCGATGGGAACCCGAATGCAGTCTGTTCTCCGCCCCCTTGCTGTGTCCATGGCGATGCTTGGCGCGGCCTGCGCTGTCAGTCGCCCTGCCACCGCGATGGACCTGGTGGGCTACAACTACACGGATCAGTATGTTGCAGCATATAGCGTCAATGGCTATCCCGGCCCGAATATCTATCCGCACAGCGGCGGCGGCAAGTTTGTCTGTTGCATTTCGGTACCGGGGGAATGGCAGCCGGGCATGACGGTCACGGTGAAGTGGACGGAAGACCGGAATGCGAACCCGATTCCTTGGAAGAATCGAATCGTGGAGGTGCCTCCTTACATGCCTGAAGATATGGGCCGCTTTGCCGTGCATTTTTTCCCAGGCGATGAGGTCAAAGTGCTGGTGACCACGAAGAGGCCAGGTCATCCGGACTATCCCTATCCCTTGCCTCGCGGGAAAGGGGGGCAGCGATGACAACGAGCTCACCAGATCTCTTTCCGACAGGTGGCCTTCGATCATTGTCACCGCGCGAGGCGATGCAGCGCGCAGCAGCGCTTGCTTGCACTTTACCTAAGGACAGTGCACCCGCCTGCACGGGACAAGTCAACGTGAGCATCTTCTTTGACGGTACCGGCAACAACCGTATGGAAGACTACGAGGGAGTCCCCGCCGATGAGCAGGTCAAAGCCATAAAGTCTGGAGTACGGCCCAAGCTGCCGGTGTCGTTTTCCCAAGAGAACCGCAAGCACAGCAACGTTGTGCGGCTCTTCCATGCTCATAAGGACGACGCCGATAGTGGCATCTATGCCCATTACGTTCCAGGTGTTGGGACACCCTTCGCAGAGGTCGGCGATACCGGCGGCACGCTCGGTAGTGCAGCCGCCGCTGGCGGCGAGGCTCGCATCCTATGGGGATTCATCAAGCTGTTGAATTCCCCATACGACTATGTGACCAAGGATGTCTTGATCCCGGATGACAAGGCGAAGTCTATTGTTGACAAGCTATCAAGCATCTTCAGCCCCGGATGGCAGCGGCGTAATGAACTCCGCTTTTTGCAGGAGAAGCTCCAGCTAGCTCTTCGGGGCAAGAAGCCACGGATTGAGCAGATCAACCTATCGGTCTTTGGCTTCTCGCGTGGCGCGGCCCAGGCGCGCACGTTTGCAAATTGGCTGTTTGACGTCTGTGAACAGCAGCAAGGTGGCTGGCTATTTGCTGGCATTCCGATCCGCCTGCATTTTCTCGGCATCTTTGACACGGTAGCCTCGGTAGGGCTTGCGGACTTGTCTGCCAATGGCATTGTGGAGGGCCATCAGGGGTGGGCCGACGACACGATGGAGATCCATCCTGCGATCGAGCAATGCGTGCACTACGTTGCCGGGCACGAGGTGCGCGCCTGCTTTCCGTTGGATTCAGTACGTGTGCGTGAAACATACCCGCCCAACGCTAAGGAGGTCATGTATCCGGGCGCCCATTCCGATGTTGGGGGCGGGTATGCCCCTGGCGCACTCGGTATCTCGCGCGCTACGGACAGTTTCATGAGCACGATTCCTGGTGCAAATATGTACCAGGAGGCCTTAAAGGCGGGCGTGCCGCTCATGCACTGGGAGGAACTTCAGGCCAACGATCGTGCTGACTTGACTCCGGCAGCCCACGTTATCTCGGACTTCAACAACTACCTGCAAGCCAGCGCGATGGGGAGCGGGCCGGTGGAGGAAGTGCATGCGAGGCACATGGGACTGTATTTCAGCTACCGCTTCAAGTACCGCGCCACCTACCAGGACCGGCCCTGGTACCAGTCGGCGTCGCCTGAGCACAAGAGCCATCTCGATAAGACATCAATGACTGTGTTGATTCGGCTAGCCGAGTTGATGCACCGCGTTCCGCCGAATGATCCTCTGTACGACCCTAAGACGGCCAAAACATATCACTCCGCCATGTTCGGCAAGCCGAGCGATATCAAGATGCAGCATCTCTACAAGATCGTCGACCACATCGACATCAACCGGCTGTCGCCCCCGGTGGAGCGCTTGTTCGACCTCTATGTCCACGATTCGATGGCGGGCTTCATTGATATGGGCGTCAACGAACACGCGGTCAATGGCATGGGCCTAATGAAATTCCGAAAGATCTTCGACAAAAACGGGTAACTGTGCTTCGGAGTTTGCCTGGGATCGTAGAAGTCGCTCAGTGCGAAGGGGCGAACGACATCTTTGTTCTATGGCGGGCGCGCAGTGCGTATCTGCCGCCCGGTTCCCCGGATGCGACTTGATGCACATCCTGCAGATCCACAGTCGGGCGTTCATTCAAGGACTCTGCGTGTTTGTGGATGCCTTTCGGCGACTTGGAATTCTCTTACTTTGGAAAGCATGATGGGAAAAAAACTCATTACCGTCGGAGACACGACGACACACGGTGGCAAGGTGATCTCCGGTTCGGAGAAACATCTCTTGCGGGGACGGCCGGTCGCCCGCAAGGGGGATCTGGTGGATTGCCCGCAGCGGTATCCGGACGGTCGGCCTCACGGCATCAACAAGATTGTGGAAGGTGACGAAAAATTCCTGATCGGCGGATGGCCCGCGGCGCTGGACGGTCATCGCACGGAATGCGGTTGCCAACTGATCGGCAGCCTGCCGGGCGTGGTCGGAGGGTAAGGCATGGCGCAAATCATGGAGCGGCCGTTGGTTAGCGGATACCGGCGCGCGCTATTGGCGTCAGGTGGGCTTGCACTCGCGCTGCTTTCGGGGTGCGCGAGCGCTCCGGCCCAAAACGAGCAGATGAAGCTCGATCTTGCCATCGAGGCGAAGTCGACGGTCAATCCCGACGACAAGGGGCGGGCGTCTCCTGTGCTGGTGCGCGTTTATGAACTCAAGACCGAGATCGCCTTCGAGAGCGCCGATTATTTCTCCCTGGATAAGTCAGACAAGACGCTGCTGACGCAGGATCTGCTGGTGCGGGATGAATTCATTCTCCGCCCGGGAGAATCGCGCGATATCGAGCGCAAGCTGAATCCGGACACCAAGGCAATCGGCTTTCTGGTCGGCTACCGGGACCTTGGCCAGGCCACCTGGCGCTCCATCTTCAAGTTGCCGCCGGCACCGGAGATTGCCTGGTACCGAGCCGTCGTTCCGGCGCGCAAGATCAAGCTGCAAGTCGCATTGGACCAGCAGACCATCACAATTACTAAACCTGACTGATTTCATGAGCTGGTACAACAAAGTCGTCTGGAGCGAAGGGCTCTTCCTGCGCCCGCAGCTATTTCAACAGCAGGAGCGCTATCTTGAGCACTACGCTCACAAGCGCGCTGCTGCCCTGAGCCCGTTTTTCTGGGGCTTCCATGAATATGGGATCGATGCGGAAGCGCTCGCGCTAGGCAAACTGGTGGTGTCCGGAGCGGCGGGTGTGTTTCAGGATGGCACGCCCTTTGATGCACCCGCGCACACCATGCTCCCCGCGCCGCTGGCGCTGCTCCATGAGCACCTGAACCAGGTCATCTACCTGGCCGTGCCGATTCGCACACCGAATGCGGAGGAGACGAGCTTCGGCGAGGCTACGGACTCGCTAGCGCGATACCGGGCATTCGAGGAGGATCTGCTGGACGCGAACTCGATTGCACAGGGTCCCAAGCTGGTCCAGCTTTCGGACCTCAGGCTTCGGTTGCTTCCAGGGAAGGAACTGACGAAGTCGTGGATCGGGTTGCCATTGGCGAGGGTCACGGAGATTCGAGCCGATGGCAGTGCCAAGCTGGACCCTGGCTTGATACCGCCCGTCAACGTGTACCCGGCCAGCGGCCAGTTGATGACGTGGCTGACGGAAATCCACGGCTTGCTGCACCTGCGCGCCAATTCGATGGCCGAGAATCTCACCGCGGGGAGCACCCGAGGCGGGGATGCCGCGGAGATATCGGAATACCTCATCTTGCAGCTGCTCAATCGCTATGAGCCGGTACTGACGCATTTGCTGGACGCCAAGGCGGCGTCGCCGGAAACGCTCTATCTGCACCTTTGCGCGTTGGCAGGTGAGCTCTCGACCTTTGTGCGAACCGACACGCGGCGTCCGCGAAAGTACGATCCGTATCAGCACGGGGAGCCGCATACCTGCATCAAGCCGTTGGTCGATGACCTGCGCTACTTGCTCAACGTCGTGCTGGAACGTGGGGCGCGGCGTATCGAGTTGCTCGACCAGCCGCACGGCTTCCGGCTTGCCGTGCTGGAGCCTGCGGAGATTCAGCGCTTCTCGACGTTTGTCCTTGCCGTCTTCGCTCAGATGCCCGCCGATGCGCTGCAGCAACAGTTTCCGGCACAGGTCAAGGTGGGCCCAGCCGAGCGGGTGCCGGAGCTGATCCGTTCGCACCTGCCAGGGATTCCCCTGCAGGGCTTGCCTGTGCCACCGCGTCAGATCCCGTTCAATGCCGGCCACATCTATTTCGAGTTGACGCAGAGCCATCCGCTGTGGGAGCAGGTGGCCAATTTCGGCGGTCTTGCCATGCACGTCGCGGGCCACTTTCCCGGGCTGCGGCTTGAACTTTGGGGGGTACGATGAACAAGCCAATCGATCCGGCATCCCTGGCGCCGGATAGCAAGATCCAGCCTGCTGTGCAGGACGGCCAGCAACCGCCGGCCGAGGAAAAGCGCCCGGCCGGCCCCGGGCCGGCCGCGGCCGAGCCGGCCTCCCCGCCGCGCAGGCCGTGGGAATGGCGAGCGCCAGAGACCCTTGAGCAAAAACTCGCGCGCGTCGGGAAGGCGCCGAATCCCCTGCTGGAAGCTGCGCAGCCGCTCATGCTGGCGCTGGCCGGAATGCCGGACAAGCTGCCGGTGACGCAAGCGCAGAAGCCTGACAAAGCGACGCCTGACGAACCGAAGCCCGACGAGGCGAAGTCTGGCGAGGCGACGCCTGACATGAGTGCTGCCCTGGCGCTGCGCCTCCTCCTGGTGGAAGAGCTGCAGGGATTTCAGCAACTTTGCGAGCGCGCCAACATCCGGCGTGAACACGTCGTGGGTGCGCACTACCTGCTTTGCACAGCCCTGGACGAGGCCGCGCACAACAAAGCATGGGGGGGAGACGGCTGGCCGCAACACAGCTTGCTGGTCAGCTTGCATCAGGATACCGAAGGCGGAAACAAGTGCTTCCTGCTGCTTGGCCGGTTGCTGGCCAGCCCCGATGAGCATCTGGACCTGATCGAGATGTTCTACCAGATCCTGTCGCTGGGGTTTATCGGCCGATATGTCAGCCAGACCGATGGGCACCAGCAACTGGATGCCATTCGGAAGCGGTTGTTCAGTCTCATCTCCAGCAAGCGGGGGGAGGTACCGCGGGAGCTTTCCCCGCACTGGCGTGGCGAGCCCGCGGGCCGGCTGAGGCCGTTGCGATCGTTGCCCGTGTGGGTGACGGTTTCCGTGTCGGCGCTGGTGTTGTTTGGGCTATTCGCCTGGTTCAAGTACCAACTGCTGGTCCGTACGCACGAAGTCGAACAGCAGATCCTCGCCATCGGCAAGATCGCGCCGCCGGAGCCGCCGAGGGCGCTGCGCCTGGCTGAACTGCTCAAGGAGGAAATTGCGCGCGGGGTTGTCAGCGTGAAGGAGGATGCAACGCGCAGTGCCGTCACCTTCCGCGGCGACGACATGTTCGGCGGCGGACGGGCCGAGGTCAGTAGCAAGGTCCTGCCGCTGCTGGACAAGGTAGCCGCGGAGATCAACAAGGTGACCGGAAAGGTGACCGTGATCGGCCACAGCGACAACGTACCCATCAGGACACCAAAGTATCCATCGAACCAGGCACTGTCGGAGGAGCGCGCCGCCACGGTGACGGAGTATCTGGCGAGCAAGGGGGTAGCCAAAGGGCGCCTCGAAGCGATCGGCAAGGGCGATACCGAGCCGCTCACCGGCAACAAGACGCCAGCCGACCGGGCGAAGAATCGCCGGGTTGAAATCGTCGTTACGCAGTAACCGAGGTCAAGGGATGGAATTTCTGAAACGTATTGGCGCGGTGTTGTTTTCCCGACAGGCATTCGCGCTCCTGGCGGTCCTGGTCGTAGCGGCGGCCATCTGGTTCATCGGTCCGCTCCTCGGCTTCAACGGCATGCAGCCGTTGGCCGGTGTTGGCATGCGCGTCGTGATCATTGTGYTGCTGATGACRCTGCTACTGTTCTGGCTGGTTGGCCTGCCGATTTCCGCCGTCGGCGCCGCCGCGCTATGCCTGTTGATCTGGCATGCGGGGCCGCTGCTGGCCGTTGGCGCCGGGAAGCCGCTGGCGCCGGCATCGGTGCGCATCGTGCTGATATCGGTCATCGTTTTCCTGTTCGCCGCCTACGCGCTGTATTTGCTGATCAGGCGTGCCCGCACTGACAACCTGTTTCTCCAGCGGGTGCTGAGGATTGGCGGAGAGCCCAAGGAGGTGGTAGCAAAGAAGGATATTGCTATCGTCGATCGGGCCATGCAGAGCGCGGTGCAGAAACTGAAGGGGATGCGCGGCTTGGGGGGGCTTCGCGGCTTGCTCGAGGGCAAGCGCTTCCTGTACGAACTGCCGTGGTACATGGTGCTCGGTTCGCCAGGCGCGGGAAAGACGACGGCGTTGCTCAATGCCGGTCTGCAATTTCCCATTGCGGAGCAGATGAGCGCGGCCGCACGTGCGCACAAGGCTACCGTTCATGCCGATTGGTGGTTCACCAACGATGCGGTCCTGATTGACACGGCCGGCCGGTATGCCACGCATGGGGTGAGTCCCACAACCGATTCGGCCGAGTGGCAGGGTTTCCTGGGCCTGTTGCGCAAGTACCGTACGCGGGCTCCCATCAATGGCGTGCTGCTCACCATCAGCATTACCGACCTGCTTACGCGCTCGCCCGACGAACTGGTGGCACAGTCAGCCTTGCTGCGCGCCCGGCTGATGGAGCTGCGGCGAGATCTTGGCATCCAGTTCCCGGTTTATGTGCTCATTACCAAGCTCGATCAGTTGGCGGGCTTTGCTGAATATTTCCAGGATTTGTCAAGCGAGGGGCGTGCGCAGCCCTGGGGCTTCACGCTCCCCTACGGGGACAAGAAGCGTAAGCGTGGCGAGCCTGCGGTTGACCTCCTGGAGCGCTGCCGTGACGAGATGGAACGCTTGGCCGGGCACCTGCGGGATGAGATCAACAATCGGATGTGTGATGAATTTGACGCGGTCCGGCGCCAACGCTTGTTGACGTTGCGCTCAGAGTTTACGAGCCTGACGCAACCGCTTGTGGAGATGATGGAGCAGATCTTCCTGGATTCGCGCTTCGATGATACCGAGCGGCGCCATATGCTGCGTGGGGTGTATTTCACCAGTGCGACGCAGTCGGAGCACGCGGTGGTCGGTGACTATAGCGGCGTCCATCGCAGGCTGGAGCGAGGGGAGGGCGGCTTTCGCGTTCTGGGTGGACATCCGGGCATTGGCGACGGCATCGCCGTGGACAAGACCAAGGCGATCGGCAATCGAAGCTATTTTCTCCAGGAGGTAGTCAAGCGCATCCTCGTGCCCGAGGCGAATCTGGTCAAGCCGAACCTGCGCTGGGAGTTTCACTTCCGCATGCTGGCCCTGCTCGGCCATGCGCTGACGCTGGTGATCTTGCTGTGGCTGGTTGGCGCCCTGTACAAGAGCTTCGGCCACAACGCGAACTACGTGGCCGCGGAGGGGGAGAAAGCCTCGGCGCTGGCCGCCACGCTGACCGCGTACTACAAGAAGGCACAGCCGGACGGGATGCCCGAGGTGCTGGCGGCCGCCCGCGACCTGCCCGCGCACGCCGGGCTGAATCTCGCCGACCCATCGACGGACTGGCACTACGGACTCTATAGTGTGCCGCCCCTGCTGGGCGCGGCCACGCAGACCCATACCACACTGGAGGACAACCTGCTGGTGCCATACCTGGTACGCCGGGTCGAGTCCGTGCTGTCCACCGCCGTCAGCCAGCGCGACGCCAGGCAGACCTACGATACGTTGCGTGTCTACCTGATGCTGCACGACAAGGACAAGTTCCATGCATCCGACGTGCGCAGCTGGGTGCAAAGCGACTGGGCGACGGGCAACGCGGCGGATGCCTTCGGTGGCCGGGTAGCGGTGATCGAGCACCTGGACAGCCTGCTGGACGGCACCCGGGCGGTGCAGTCGCCCTACGCGAAGAACGAGGCCCTGATCCGTTCGGCGCGCGATTTTCTGGACGGCGATACCTCTATCGAACGCCTGTACGACCGGGCCAAGGCGGCCATGATGGAGGAGGCGCCGCAGGATTTCACGCTGGTGCGCGCGGTGGGGCCCCAGGCGGGCACGGTCTTTACCCGCGCGAGCGGTGAGCCGCTGGAGCGGGGCATCCCCGGGATCTTCACCTACGCCGGCTACCATGACGTGTTCAATGCACGGCTGCCAGAGTTCGTCGGCAAGGCCCAGGCCATCGATGCGTGGGTGATGGGGCGGGGGACAGGGCCCGGCGCTCAAAAAAAAACGCTTGAGAGCGCCGCGGGCAAGCTGACCGGTAGCGATCCGCTGACGCGCGAGATCCGTCGCCTGTACCTGAACGAGTATGCCCAGCACTGGGAGACATTCCTTGGCGATATCCGTACGGTCACAGGCAACAACCTGGCCTTCGACCTGGAAATCCTGCGCAACTTCGCCGCGCCGGACTCGCCGCTGGCCCGGTTGGGCCGGGTGGCGGTGCAGGAAACCACGCTCAGCCGCCCGCTCGATCCCGAGGAAAAGTCTCTCGCCGAGAAGGCGCTGTCCATGCTGGACAAGACGACCGACAAGGTCAACGCCCTGACTGCCCGTGCCGAAACCCGCCAGGAACGCGAGGTGGTCGACAACCGCTTCGCCGCGCTGCGCGAGGTGGTCACCGGCCAGGCGGACACGGCGGCCCCAGGCGCGCAAGCCGCCGGCGGCAAGCCGCAGCTGGATGCCATCGCCGGGATGGTCAATGCCTATTACACCAGCCTGGTGGTGGCCAACAACGCGCTGAACACCCGCAACCTGCCACCCCCGGCGGATGCCGGGGACCAACTGCGCATGGAAGCCGCCAAGCTGCCGGCGCCGTTCAAGGCGGTGCTGGCGGACCTGGTGGTGCAGGGCACCCGGGACGTCAACAAGGGCGTGGGCGACATCCTGATCGCCCAGATGGACGCGGTCATCGGCGAAACCTGCCGCAGCGCCATCGACGGCAAGTATCCGTTCACGCCAACCTCGGTGCAGGACGTGGACCCGGAGGACTTCGCCCGCGTCTTCGCCAACGGTGGCGTGCTGGACGACTTCTTCCAGAAGGTGCTGGCCCCGCACGTGGACACCACCATCTCGCCTTGGCGCTACAGGCTGACCGCGCCGGACGTGCCGCCGGTCGCCGGCCCGAGCCTGGTCCCGTTCCAGCGCGCCAAGGAGATCCGCGAGGTGTTCTTCCGTGAACCGGGAGCCAGAAAAATGGCGTGGAAGGTGGATCTGAAGGTGGTTGAGCTCGATCCGCAGATCGTCGAGCTCAACATGGATTTCGATGGCCAGAGCCAGCGCTACGTGCACGGCCCGGTGATTCCGCTCAAGGTGACCTGGCCTGGCCCGCGCGGCGGGCAGGCGGCCGAAATCATCGCCAGTCCGCGAATTCGCCCGGATACCTCCGCGTTGACCGCCAACGGCCCATGGGCACTGATGCGTGTCATCGCCAAGGGCAAGCTTGCTGGCTCTGCCACCGCCAGCCACTTCCTGGCGGAGTATGACTTCGACGGCCGCAAGGCCAAGCTCGACATCAACACCGGGAGTCTCGCCAATCCATGGACCACCGGCCTGCTGCAAGGCTTCCAATGCCCCGGGAGGTCAGGCTGATCACGGTGCCGCAGGTCTACGGCAAAGCGGCCCGCACGGGCGGGCTTTGTTAGCCGTAGTGCGCTGCCGGGTCCRGTAGCGGCGTCGCGGCGGCGCGCCCCGGACGATCCCACTCAGGCAACACATGCCCTCCCGCGTCAGGAGAAGAGATGCGACAGAAGACCGGGCAGAATGATCTGGTCCAGTGGGGCCGCACCCTGCAGGCGACGACCCGATGCAACGTAGGCCGGGTGGCGGCCCTTCTGGCCTGGCTGCTGGCCGGCTGCGCTGGCGGCAGCGGCATCTCGACTGACCGCTCCGACAAGTTCGTCTATGCCTCGCTGGGCGGGGTCAATCACACCGCCAAGTACATCCATTCGTTCTCCATCGATGGGCAATGGGGCGGCAATATGGATGCCTACGGCAGTACGTCGGGAACGTGTTGCGTGGGCGTGCCGCGGGTCTACCGTCCCGGCATGCAGGTCAAGGTGAGCTGGAACGCGCCCGAGGGAAGGACCGATGTCGTCAAGACCAAGGTGGCCGAGGTCGAGCCCTACACCGAGGCCGGCACCATCTATGCCCATATCTTCCAGGACGACGTGGTCCGCGTGGTCATATCGGCGCGCTACGACTCACATAGCCTCAACCACCCCATTCCCTATCCGGTTAATCCGAACAAGTCGAAGGAGCCCCAACAATGAAATGCGATATCGCAGCACCGCGGCGCATTGCCCTCGGCAAGGCCATTCTCCTGTCCCTGTTTCTGGCCGGCTGCGCCGGTGGCAGCGGCATCTCGACTGACCGCTCCGACAAGTTTGTCTATGCCTCGCTTGGCGCATCTCCTTATACAGAAGTCATGAGTCCTCAGCCCGTAGCGCCAGGATCATGAACGCAGCATCCATGGTTCGCTGCATGCCGATCCAGATCGTTTTGGCGCCGGGCTCGCCATCACTCTTGCGGCCCAGGAAACCACCCAGTGA
>NZ_JBFTLX010000235.1:0-12725 GCF_056396665.1 Cupriavidus sp. 05T313
CTCATAGGGTGAAGTTCACCGGGCTGCCGATGCCAGAAGATACGGGCATCGCTCACCAGTAAGGGCCAAGTTTGGCCGTCAGCGGACGAAAGAGTCGATCAATGCGATTCAGGCGCTGCGGGACGAAGGACACTGAGTTTCGCATAACGAGATGTGCAGTGCCATCTTGCAGTGTGAAGCGCGTATTGGCTCCGACAGCAGCCACGCCGGAAACAAAAAGACCCCACATTTCCAAAAAATGTGGGGTCCGACAACAACCGAAGCGCCCCCTCGCGGCAGCGCTCCGTTCAACCTGAAACTCAAGCCACCTGCTGCGCCGACTCCGGATGCCGGAACTGCTCCAGCAGCGCCGTCCAGCGCGTACGCACCTTCGCCAGGTTGTCGTCCTTGACATGCCCGAAGCCGCGAATGTCGTCCGGCAGGCTCGCCAGCGTGATCGCGGTTGCGTGGTTGGCCGCGCTCAGGCCGCTCGTCAGCTCGTCCAGCAAGGCACGATACTCGCCGATCAGCGCGCGTTCGGTGCGGCGCTCGGCGGTCTTGCCGAACACATCGAACACGCCGCCGCGCAGGCCTTTCAGCCTGGCGAGCACGCCGAAGAGCTTCATCGTGGACGGGCCGAAGCGGCGCTTTACCAGATGCCCCTTCTCATCGCGCTTGGCCATCAGCGGTGGCGCCAGCCAGAAATTGAGCTGGTAGTCGCGGCCGGGCTCGCCTTCGAACTGGTTGCGCAGCTTGTCGAGGAAGACCGGGTCGGTATAGAGCCGCGCGACTTCGTACTCGTCCTTGTAGGCCATCAGCTTGGCAAGATTGCGCGCCGCCGCTTCGGTCACCGGCAACGGCTTGCCGCTGCCGACCAGCGCGCTTTCCGTTGCGCGCACACGGTTCACCGCGTCGCGGAAGGTCTGCGCGTATGCCGCATCCTGATAGGCAGTCAGGTGTTCGGCGCGGTACGCAATCAGCTTTTCCAGCATGGCGCCGGAGGAGGTGGGCAGCTTGACTACCTCGGCGCCTTCGGCGGTGCTGCGCAGTTTGCCGGTGAGCGACAGCACATGCTCAGGGTCGTGCGCCATGTGGCGGCCCCAGTCGAATGCCGCCTTGTTCTTTTCCACCGCCGTGCCGTTGAGTTCGATGGCGCGCACCAGCGCGTCCAGCGATAGCGGCAGCCATCCCTTCTGCCAGGCGTAGCCCAGCACCAGCGGGTTGGTAAAGATGGCGTCGCCGATCAGCGCCACGGCCAGGCCGCTGGCGTTGATGAAGTCACAAGCTTCGCCGACCGCGTTGCGCACATCCTGTTCTGCCGACAGGCCGGGGAACTGCCACTTGGGGTTCTTGATGAACTCGGCGGTGGGCGTCTGCGCGGTGTTGATGACGGCACGCGTGCGCCCGACCTGGGTCTTGGAGATGACGTCATCGATGGCGCTGACGATGGCGTCGCAGCCGATCACCAGGTCCGCCTCGCCCATGGCGATGCGGGTGGCGTGGAGCTGGTCGGGATGCGCCGCGATCTGCACGTGCGACAGCACCGCACCGCCTTTCTGCGCCAGGCCCGCCATGTCGAGCACGGTCACGCCCTTGTTCTCCAGGTGCGCCGCCATGCCCAGCAGGCCGCCGATGGTGACGACGCCGGTGCCGCCTACGCCCGTGACCAGCACGCCAAAGGGATGGTCAAGCCCAGGCAGCACGGGTTCCGGCAATGCGGGCAGGTTGTCCATCGACACGCCGTGGCGCTCGGGCTTCTTCACCTGCGCGCCTTCCGCCGTGACGAAGCTCGGGCAGAAGCCGTTGACGCACGAGAAGTCCTTGTTGCACGATGACTGGTTGATCTGGCGCTTGGTGCCAAGCTCCGTTTCCAGCGGTTCCACCGACAGGCAGTTGGACTTCACCGAGCAATCGCCACAGCCTTCGCAGACCGCGTCGTTGATGAAGGCGCGCTTTGCCGGATCGGGGTAAGTGCCGCGCTTGCGGCGGCGCCGCTTCTCGGTGGCGCAGGTCTGGTCGTAGATCAGGATGGTGGCGCCGGGCACCTCGCGCAGTTCGCGCTGGATCCTGTCGAGCTGGTCGCGGTGATGCACTTCCACGCCTTGCGGCAGCTTGATGGCCGCGCTGTATTTCTCTGGCTCGTCGGTGACGAYGACGATCTTTTTCGCGCCTTCGGCCGCGACCTGGAAGGCAACGTCCTGCACCGACAGCTTGCCGTCGACGGGCTGGCCGCCGGTCATGGCCACCGCGTCGTTGTAGAGGATCTTGTAGGTGATGTTGACGTTGGCAGCGATCGACGCGCGGATCGCCAGCAGCCCGGAGTGGAAGTAGGTGCCGTCGCCCAGGTTGGCGAACACATGCTTGTCGCCGGCGAAGGGCGCCTGCCCGATCCATGCCACGCCTTCGCCGCCCATCTGGCTGAAGGTGCTGGTGCTGCGGTCCATCCACACCGTCATGTAATGGCAGCCGATGCCGGCCAGCGCGCGCGAGCCTTCGGGCACGTTGGTCGACGTATTGTGCGGGCAGCCCGAGCAGAACCAGGGCTTGCGCTCGGCCGCCACGCGCGGCACGGCCATGGCTTTTTCCTTGGCCTCGATCACCGCGATGCGCGCGGCAATGCGGGCGCGCACGTCCGACGGCAGTTCGAACTTTTCGAGCCGGGTGGCGATGGCGCGCGCGATGATGGCGGGCGACAGTTCATAGTGCGCCGGCAGCAGCCAGTTGCTCTGCGGGATCGACCATTCGCCGCCTGCGTTGTCCTTTTCGTCAAACTTGCCGTAAACCTTGGGCCGCACATCGTCGCGCCAGTTGTACAGCTCTTCCTTGAGCGCGTACTCCATGATCTGGCGCTTTTCCTCGACCACCAGGATTTCCTGCAGGCCTTCGGCAAAGGCGCGCGCGCCGTGCGCTTCCAGCGGCCACACGCAGCCCACCTTATACAGGCGGATGCCGATGCGCGCGCAGGTCTCGTCGTCCAGGCCCAGGTTGGCCAGCGCCTGGCGCGTGTCGAGATAAGCCTTGCCGCCCGTCATGATGCCGAAGCGGGCATGCGGCGAATCGATCTCGATACGGTCGATCTTGTTGGCGCGTACATAGGCCAGGCCGGCGTACCACTTGTAGTCCAGCAGGCGCGCCTCCTGTTCCAGCGGCGGATCGGGCCAGCGGATATTGAGGCCGCCCGGCGGCAGGATGAAATCCTCCGGCAGCACGATTTCCACGCGGTGCGGATCCAGTTCCACCGAGGCCGACGATTCCACCACGTCGGTCACGCACTTCATCGACACCCACAGGCCGGAGTAGCGGCTCATGGCCCAGGCGTGCAGGCCGTAGTCGAGGTATTCCTGCACGTTCGAGGGGTAGAGCACCGGCAGGCCGCAAGCCTTGAAGATGTGCTCGGACTGGTGCGCCAGCGTGGACGATTTGGCCGCGTGGTCGTCGCCCGCCAGCACCAGCACGCCGCCGTGCTTCGAGGAGCCGGCGGAGTTTGCGTGCTTGAAGACGTCGCTGGTGCGGTCCACGCCCGGACCTTTGCCGTACCACATGCCGAATACGCCTTCGAACCTGGCGTCCGGGTACATATTGACCTGCTGCGAGCCCCATACGGAAGTGGCGGCCAGATCCTCGTTCAATCCCGCCTGGAACACGATGTCGTGCGCGGCCAGGTGCTGCTTGGCCTTCCACAGCGATTGGTCCAGCGCGCCCAGCGGCGAGCCGCGATAGCCGGAGATAAAGCCCGCGGTGTTCAGGCCGGCGGCGCGGTCGCGCTCGCGTTGCAACATCGGCAGGCGTACCAGGGCCTGCGTGCCGCTGATATAGACGCGGCCGCGTTCTAGCGTGTATTTATCTTCGAGGGAAACGTTTTCGAGCGCGCGGCGGAGGGCGTCGCTGACCGGAGGGGTCAGTGGGGCATTCATAGGTGCTCCTCTATGGGGCATGCAGTCGGGATCGCCGACTCACTTCAGTTGTGGGCGACCGTGCGCCGCCTCTTGTGAAGGCGGAAAACGGCCGTGTCTCTTTGGCGCATGGTAGCACCGCGCCGGAGGGCGCGGCACCTTGCGATGCAGCAAAAAGTGCGGCTGCGCGGGGCGTGGTTTCCCGTATGGACACGCTTCGCGTGTACACTGCGTTGCAAACAGGTTTACGCAACAAACGGGCAGATGCGAGCCGGGCGTCATATCTCAAGGGATCACGCCGTGGTGCAACCCGCCCCATCCGAGGCCGACCGGCCTCCAGGACCCAACATGACTATTTCCTCCCGCCAGGGCACTGCGACCCTGGCTGTGCTGATCGACGCCGACAATGCGGCGCCCGCCATCGTCGAAGGCCTGCTGGCCGAAGTCGCCAAGTATGGCGTGGCCGCCGTCAAGCGGATCTACGGCGACTGGACCAAGCCCAACCTGGCCGGCTGGAAGGAGCGCCTGCTCTCGCACTCCATCCAGCCGATCCAGCAGTTCCGCTACACGGTAGGCAAGAACGCCACCGATAGCGCGATGATCATCGACGCGATGGACCTGCTGTACACAGGCCGCTTCGACGGCTTCTGCATCGTTTCCAGCGACAGCGATTTCACTCGCCTGGCCTCGCGTATCCGCGAGCAGGGGCTCACCGTGTACGGCTTCGGCGAACGCAAGACGCCCAAGCCATTCGTCACGGCCTGCGACAAGTTTATTTTTGCCGACGTGCTGCGCAGCGACAGCGATGCCGACACCGATACGGAATCCGACGGTGCCGCCGCGCCYGCGCGCAAGCGCAACAGCGGTGAGCTGCGCCAGGATTCGCGCCTGGTGCGCCTGCTGCAAAGCGCCTCGCAAGCGGTGTCGGACGAAGAGGGCTGGGCCACGCTCGGCGGCATGGGCAACCATATCGCCAAGCAGGCACCCGAGTTCGATTCGCGCAACTATGGCTATGGCAAGCTCTCCGAGTTGGTGGCTGCCACCGGCCTGTTCGAAGTCGAGACTCGCAACGGCGGCAACAACAAGACGCTGTGGGTGCGGCTGAAGCGCCGTTCGAAGCCGGGTGAGGGCGAGGCTCGTCAAGGTGAAGACCGTCAGGGCGAGGGTCGCCAAGGCGAGAACCGCCAAGGCGAGAACCGTCAAGGCGAGAATCGTCAGGGCGAGAACCGCCAGGGCGAGAACCGCCAGGGCGAGAACCGCCAGGGCGAGAACCGCCAGGGCGAGAACCGCCAGGGCGAGAACCGCCAGGGCGAGAACCGTCAGGGCGAGAACCGCCAGGGCGAGAACCGCCAGGGCGAGAACCGTCAGGAGGAGAACCGCCAGGGTGAGAATCGCGAGCGGCGCGAAAAGCGCGGTCGCCGTAACGACAACCGTCGCGGCGATGGTCRTCAAGGCGATGATCGCCTGGCTTCCCAGCAACAGTACGGATCGCGCCCGGCGCCCGCGCAGCAGCCGGCGCTGCCTGTCCAGCCCGCACCGCTGCCCGAACTCGCTGCCCCCGCGCCCGTGAGCCAGCCTGTCGCCACCTTCGTGGTCGATCCGATGGATGCCCTGGAGCGTGAAGCGCTGGCCCTCGATGGCGATGAGCAGCAGGCAGATGAACAGACGGAAGTCGAGTCCGGCGATACGAACGGTGCGCGCCGCCGCCGGCCGCCGAAGCCCGAGGTCACGCTGAGCGAGATCCCGTGGCCAATCGACCGCTCGATCTTCGTGGCGCCGTCCGCGACGGTGGTAGCGCCGGTCGTGGAGGCAATCGAAGTCGCCGAGGTGGTCGAGTTTGTCGAAGCGCCAGAGGCATTCGAACCGATCGAAGCTGCCGAGCTGATCGAAGCCGTCGAATCGGTGGAAGCCGTGGAAGAGGTGGAAACGGCTGAAGCCGTCGAAGCGAGCGTGCCAGAGACCAAGGCAAAAGCCAAGGCGCCGGCCCGGGCCAAGAAGGCTGCCGCGCCTGCCAAAAAGGTAGCAGCCAAGAAGTCTGCGGCTCCCGCCAAGAAGGCAGCTGCGCCCGCGAAGAAAGCGCCGGCAGCCAAGAAGGCGCCGGCAGCCAAGAAGGCCGCCGCCGCGGCACCTGCCAAGCGCGTGCCGAAGAAGGCCGCCAAGGCTGCCGAATAGGCTATGGGCGGTGAAGCCGAAGTACGCCTTTGCGGGTGGCTTCGGCTCCCAAGCCTCAGTAGAAACAAGAAATGCAAAACGGCGCCCGAAGGCGCCGTTTTGCATTTCGCCCGCTTGCGCGGCAAAGCGTGGCCCTACCGCACCAGCTGATTGATCTCGATAATCGGCATCAGCACCGCCAGCACGATCAGCAGCACCACCACGCCCATGCTGAGGATCAGCAGCGGCTCCAGCAGGCTGGTGAGGAACAGCGTGCGGCGCTCCAGCTCCGCGCCTTCGCCCTGCGCCGCGCGCTCCAGCATGATCGGCAGGTTGCCGGTGGCTTCGCCGGAGCGGATCAGATGCACCAGCACCGAGGGAAACTGGTTCTGCGCCGCCAGCGCGCGCGCCAGCGAGGCGCCTTCGCGCACGCGCATGGTGGCATCATCCACGTTGGCCTTGAGTGCCTCGTTGGTCAGGGTTTCGCCGGCTGCCTGCAAGCTGCGCAGGATGGGCACGCCGGCCGACACGAGAATCGCCAGCGTGCTGGCGAAGCGCGCGGTGTTGTAGCCCCGGATCAGCTTGCCGACCAGCGGCGCGGTCAGCAGCCAGCGGTGCCACTCCAGGCGCACACCGGGCTGCCGCAGCAGACTGCGTATCCCCAGGCTTACGGCCACCATGAACGCCAGCGCGGCCCACCACCAGTTGCGCACGAAATCCGACAGCGCCAGCATGATGATGGTCAGTGTCGGCAACTTCTGCTTGGTGTTGGCGAATACGCTCACCACCTGCGGCACCACGTAGGACAGCAGGAAGATCACGATGGCGAAGGCCACCACGGTAACGATGGCGGGATAGGTGAAGGCCAGCCGGATCTTGGAGGTCAGCGTGTTGCGCGTCTCGATATAGTCGGCCAGCTTTTCCAGCACCAGCCCGAGGTGGCCCGAGTGCTCGCCGGCGGAGACCAGCGCGCGGTAGATGTCCGGAAAATCGCGCGGATGATGCAGCAGCGCCGCCGAGAGCGAACTGCCGCCGACCACGTCGGCGCGGATGCCGGCCAGCAGTTCGTGCACGTAGCTGCGCTCGGCCTGGTCGGCCAGCGCCGCCAGCGCTTCGTCCAGCGGCAGCCCGGCCACGATCAGGCTGGCGAGCTGGCGCGTGAACAGCGCCTGTTCCTGCGTGGACAGCCGCCGCACGAAGGCGGCGGTGCTGCTCTTCTGCACGCCGCCGACGCCCGCCAGCGGATCGACGTTGAGCGGCGTCAGGCCGCGTGCGCGCAAGTGGACGCGGGCCTGCTTGGGGCTGTCGGCTTCGATCACCCCGCGGTCGGTCTTGCCGGCGGCGTCGACTGCCTCGTAACGATAGGCTGGCATGGATGCGGGCCGTCCCTTAGTCGCGCGTCACGCGCAGCACTTCTTCCAGCGCGGTGGCGCCGGAATCGATCCAGCGCTGCGCGTCGTGGCGCATGGTGTGCATGCCACCCTCCAAAGCCACTTTCTTGATTTCCGATTCGGCCGCCTGGCGGTGAATCATGGTGCGGATCTCGTCGTCGACGCTCAGCAGCTCGTACACGCCCATGCGGCCCTGATAGCCGGAGTGGCCGCATTTGTCGCAGCCCACCGCGTGCCAGATGCGTTGCAGCGGTTTGCCTTGCGCAAGCAGCACTTCCGCTGCCTCGGGCGTGACCTCGACCACTTCCTCGCGCTTGCAGTGCTGGCAGAGCCGGCGTACCAGCCGCTGCGCCAGCACGCCGAGCAGCGACGACGAAAGCAGGAACGGCTCGATGCCCATGTCGACCAGGCGCGTCACCGCCGAGGCGGAATCGTTGGTGTGCAGCGTGGCCAGCACCAGGTGGCCGGTCAGCGATGCCTGCACSGCSATCTGCGCGGTTTCCAGGTCGCGGATTTCACCGATCATCACCACGTCCGGGTCCTGGCGCAGGATAGCCCGCAGCGCCTTGCCGAAGGTCATGTCGATGCGCGGGTTGACCTGGGTCTGGCCGATGCCGTCCAGGTCGTACTCGATCGGGTCCTCCACCGTCATGATATTGGTGGTGCGCGAATCGAGCCGCGACAGCGCGGCGTACAGCGTGGTGGTCTTGCCCGAGCCGGTCGGCCCCGTCACCAGCACGATGCCGTGCGGCTGGCGGATCAGGTGATCGAAGCCGGCCAGCGTGTCCGGCGCCATGCCGAGCTTGGCCAGGTCGAGGCGGCCTGCTTCCTTGTCCAGCAGACGCAACACCGCGCGTTCGCCGTGGCCGGTGGGCAGGGTGGAGACGCGCACGTCCACGGGGCGTCCGCCCACGCGCAGCGTGATGCGGCCGTCCTGCGGCAGGCGTTTTTCCGCGATGTCGAGCTGCGCCATGATCTTGATGCGCGAGATCAGCGCGCCGTGCAGCGCCTTTTTCGGGCGCACCACGTCGCGCAGCGTGCCGTCCACGCGAAAGCGCACCACCGAGGAAGACTCGAAGGGCTCGATATGGATATCGGAGGCGCCTTCGCGCGCGGCCTGGGTGAGCAGCGCGTTGATCATGCGGATGATGGGCGCGTCGTCCTCGGATTCAAGCAGGTCTTCCACCGCGGGAATGTCCTGCATCAGCCGCGACAGGTCGACCTCGCCTTCCACCTCGCCAACCACCTGGGCGGCGCTGCCGCTGTCCTGGCGGTTGTACGCCTCGGACATGGCAAGTTCGAGCGCCTCGGGTTCCAGCACGCGCAGGCGCAACGGCCCGTGCACGCGCGCCACTTCGGCCAGCGCCGCGGGCGAAGTGGCGCGGCTCACCCACACCTCCAGGCCATCGGCGCGCTGGCGCGCGATCAGCAGGCGCGCCTCGCGCGCGAAGCCGTACGAGACCAGCCGCGCGGCGATGGTCGACGGTGGCTCCAGCACGTCGTCGGACGCTGCGGCGGGGGCGATGCTTGTTGCCATGGCTTGTCTCAGTTCACCGCGCGGGTGGAATCCACCGTCGCGTTGCCAAGGTTGACGCCCGGCGGCGGCGTGCCATTGCCCGACGGGTTCTGCGTGCGGGGTTGCGGTTGCTGCTGCGATTGCGGCAGCGTCTGTTCCAGCGGCAGCGGACCCGGCACCGGCCCGCGCGAGCGCGGGTCGACGAAGGGCGACATCGGCGCATCCGCCGGCGGCAGCACCGGCGTATTGCCGTCGCGCACCATGATGTTGGGCGACACAAAGCCTTGCTGCAGGGTGCGCATGTAGTCGTAGCGGTCCTGCGTCAGGCGGTCGGTGGCGCCGGCGGTGCGCATCACGTACGGCCGCAGGAACACCAGCAGGTTGGTCTTGCCGCGGTTCTTGTTCTCGTAGCGGAACAGCCCGCCGATCAGCGGCAGGTCGCCCAGGCCCGGCACCTTCTGCACGCCGTCTCCGTAAGTGTCTTCGATCAGGCCGCCCAGCACGATGATCTGGCCGTCGTCGACCAGCACATTGGTTTCGATCGAACGCACATTGGTGGTCGGGCCCTGGGTGAGGGCGGCGGTGCCTTGCACCACGGACGACGACTCCTGGTAGATCTGCATCTTTACCAGCCCGCCGTCGGTGATCTGCGGCTTGACCCGCAGCGTGATGCCGACGTCCTTGCGGTCGAAGGTCTGGAACGGCGTGACCGACGCGGCGCCGCCGGTCTGCGCGTAGGAACCGGTGGTGATCGGGATGTTCTGGCCGATCAGGATCTTGGCTTCCTCGTTCTCCAGCGTGATCAGGTTTGGGGTGGACAGCAGGTTGACACTGCCGTCGGCGCCAAGCGCGTGCAGCAGGGCGCCCAGGCCCATCGCCTTGTTGACGAGGCCGAGGTTCAGGCCGGCCAGGTCCGGGATCAGGCCCGAGACCGCAGGAATGGCCGCTGCGCCGCCTGCGTTGATGGCGGCGGCGGCGCCGGTCAGGTTGATGATGTTCTGGCCGCCGGTGCCGAAGTTGGTGCCGGCAAAGACGTTGGTATTGCTGCCGCGCGAGTTGATCAGGCCTTGCCACTGGATGCCGAGCTGGCCGGTCTGGGTGGACGACACCTCCACGATCATCGATTCGATATAGACCTGCGCGCGCCGGGCGTCCAGGTCTTCGATCACTGTGCGCAGGTTGCGGTAGACCGGTTCRCTGGCCGTGATGATGAGCGAGTTGGTGGCCGGGTCGGCCTGGATGATGCCCCCGGTGGTCGGCAACGTGTTGGTGGCGAACGAGTTCGCGAATGCCGAACTGCCGGAGCCGAAGCCGGGGCCGGAGCCGCTGCGCGACGTGCCTGTGGTGCCGCCGGTGTACTGGCCGCTGGTCGGCGCCGAGGTGTTGAGCAGCCCGGTGCCGCCGGTGGCGCCCGCGCCGGCCGCGCCAGGCGTGCCGGACTGGTTGGTGTTGAAGGAACCGTCGGCTGCCACGATGGCGCGCAGCGTCAGCGCCAGCTTGGTGGCTTCGGCGTTTTTCAGCGGCACCACCCAGATATTGCCCGGACGCGCGTAAGGCTGGTCGAGCTTCTCTATGAGCTGGCGCGCCTGCTGCAAGCGTGCCCGGCTCGAGGCGCGGATCATGAGCGAATTGCTGCGCGGCTCCGCTACCACCGAAGTGCGCAGGCTGGCATCCGCGGCGGCCGCGGCGCCGCCAGCGGCGCCGGCCGCGCCCGGGTCAAGCAGCTTTTGCAGCACCAGCGCGGTATCGCTGGCAATGGCATTCCTGAGCGGCACCAGCTCGACCTCGCCAGAGGCGGGCGCGTCGATGGCGGCAATGATGCGGGCCAGGCGCTGCAGGTTTTCCGCATAGTCGGTAATGACCAGCGTGTTGTTGGCCGGGTAGGCAGTGATGGTGTTGTTGGGCGCGATCATCGGCCGCAGCACCGGCACCAGGTTGTTGGCCGACTCATAGTTGAGGCGGAACACCTGGGTCACGACCTGGTCGCCGCGCGACCTGCCACCGCCTCCGATCACGATCGGCGAGCCCTGCAGCTTGGCGTCGGCTTCCGGCACCACCTTGGTGAAACCGTTGCTCTCGACCATCGCGTAGCCCTGCATGCGCAGCACCGAGCCCAGCGTTTCGAGCGCCTGCGAGCGCGACACGGGTTGCTCGGTCACCAGGTTCACGGAGCCCTTGACGCGCGGGTCGATGACAAAGTTCTTGCCGGTGGCCTGTCCCACCGCCTTCACCACCGATTCCAGGTCGGCGTTGACGAAGTTGAGCACGACCTGGTCGCGGTTGCGCGGGGTCAGGTCCGGCGGCTGGCCGGGCTGGGCGGCGGGCTGGCTCGGTTGCTGGGCCCACAGCGGCGCGGGTGCCAGCAGGGAGAGGCCGCATAGCAGCGCGGTGGCGCGGGCGCAGCGGGTCTTGAGCGAAGGTCGAAGGGCTTGGGTTTTCATATTCGGTTCCGGGCTGCGGGCGGCGGCGCGAAGGTTTCGCGCCGGCGTCGGGGTCGGCACGGGCCGTGCCCTCGAAACGCGCGTGGCGGCCCAGGGTGCCGTTGCCTTGCAGGTGCAGCGGCCCGGCGAGGGTAGTCAGTTGCAGCTTGCCGTCGGCGCCGGCCCAGTCGATCTCGGCGCGGTAGCTGCCGAGGGGGCGCAGGCGGCTGACAGCCGATGATACTTGGTCGAGCCGCAGGGTCACGTGGCCTGTCAAGCCGGCAGCGCCGCCCGGCTTGCCGGGCTGGCCAAAGAAGCGGCCTTGCAGCGTGGACCAGTCGATGCGCATCAGTCCGTCCGGGCGCAGCGTGTTGAACGGCGCGCCGACGCCTTCGAGCAGCGATGCGGGCAGGCGGATGGCGCCGGCTTGCGCGGTCCAGCCGAATGGCGTGACCGCCACGCCCACCGGGCCGCTCATGGCCTCCGAGTGGGTCACCACCACGCGCAGGGTGCCGGTCAGCAACGGCAAGAACGCCACCGACCATTGCAGGCGGCCGGGCAGCACGGTGGCGGTCTCGCTGCCGGCGCCCGCCGACAGCGCCAGGGTGGCGCTGCCTTTCCAGATCGAGCCATCGGCATCGGCCAGCAGCACGCGGCGCTGGCTGCGGCTGGCGATGCTGTCGGCGATCCATGCTGCGGGGAATGCCGCCAGCACGGTCAGTGCCACGGTCACGCAGCCGAGCGCCAGCCAGCCCACGCGCCGCCAGCCGCGAGGGCTGCGGACGCGGCGGCGGGGCAGCCTGAGGGCTTCCAGGCGCGCCATCAGCCGCGCCCGCCCGGGTTGCCGGTGGGGCCTTGCAGGGTTGCGGTGACATTAACCACGGCAGTGGGGCCAACGTAAACGATACGGGTATCGATCACCTTGAGGCGCTGCTGCTGACGCACATCCTGCAACCAGCTCGCGACCGAGCCGAAGGGCACCTTGTCGAGCTGGACCTGCACGCTGTTGTCGCCGGTGCCGGCCAGGCGGGTGGCCTTGAGGCCATGCTGGGCGAGGCTCTCCTGCAGCGCCTGGTTCAGCGCCTCGCCGCGCAGCGACGGCGCCGGGCTGGCCGCCAGGCCGCGCGCTTCCTGCGCCAGCGTTTCCATCTCGGCGAGGTCGCTGCGCAACTGCGGCAGGCTGCGCTGCAGCTTGGCGCGCCCTTCGGCGGCGGGCTCCCACAGGACGGTATAGCCGATCACCAGTGCCAGCACGGCGCTGCCGCCAGCCAGGATGGCCTGTTCACGCGGATTGCGCGCCGACCAGAATGCGTCGAAACGCTCCTGCCAGCGCTGCGGCACGCGCGGGCGCAGGCGCGCCAGCCGCTCCGCGGCG
>NZ_JBFTLX010000236.1:0-23139 GCF_056396665.1 Cupriavidus sp. 05T313
GCCCCCAAAAGCACAAAATGGCAGTGCTTGTGCGCAAGATGCCTTGCACGCCTAGCCGAAATTCGCTCGCCCATTTGCGCCAAGTCCTCGCATTCGGGAGATAGGCGCGGCCAGGACTCCTTCAAGAGGAAATTGAATGCCGCCCCCTTGAAAACCGGCGACAGATTGCCTAATTTAATTTCGCCCAGGCAGCCGCGATGTTGCGCGCTGCGTGTTTCTGTTTGTTTGCCAGCAGTTTGGCAGGCGAGTGGGAGCGCATAGGCCCGTTCGCCTCCTTGCTGCATCAAAGGAGGATACGATCATGAGTGATCTCTTTTTCGGGACCGACCTCTTCAGCGAGTTCGACCGCCTGCAGCGCCAGATGGCGAGCTTGTTCGGCGGTTTCCCGTCCAGCATCCGCTCCGAGCGATCCGGCGCGTTCCCTGCCGTCAACGTTGGCACCACGGAAGATTCGATCGAAATCGTCGCATTCGCTCCTGGCATCAAGCAAGACAAGCTTGAGGTGTCGATCGACAAGGGCTTGCTGACGATCAGCGGCGAACGCGAAGCCGCGCACTCGGAAAATGACGCCGAGGTACGGCCGTACGCGCAGGAGCGATTCGTCGGCCCCTTCCGGCGCATCGTCGAACTGCCGCAGAATGCTGACCCCGACAAGGTACAGGCGCACTACGCCAACGGCTGCCTGTCGATCAGCATCGGCAAGCACGAATCCTCGAAGCCTCGGTCGGTCACTGTCCAGTAACGTGAGGAGAATGCCATGAGCGACACTACCCAAGTGGTTGAGCGCGGCCAAGGCGCGGTGGCGCAACGCCAGGAAGAGAGGCCAACGCGCAAGATCACGCTGCTTCCCGCCGTTGACATCTTCGAGGACAGCAACGGCGTCACCCTTTGGGCGGATCTGCCGGGGGTCACCAAGGACAGACTCAATGTGAGTGTCCATGATGGCACCCTGAACATCGAGGCAGAAGCCGTGGTGCCGACCCCGGCCAACCTGCGAGTGCAACACGCGGAAATTCGCGAGCCGCACTTCGCCCGCGCGTTCGCCCTGAGTCCAGAGTTCGATACGTCGAAGATAGACGCGCACTTGCAGGATGGCGTGTTGAAGCTGACGATCCCGCGCCGAGACGAGGCACGGCCACGTCGCATCGCGGTTAGCGTCGGGTGAGATCTGTCGTGCCATTCACGGGGTCGAAACGGCAGGGTGGCGTCCGGGTGGGCGCCACCGTCGGCCCTTAGAAGACGCGGATGACCGTATCGGCGGCCTCACCACCAGGGTTGGGTCTTGCGGCGTCGCCGGTGGCCGGGCGCGACCGGTCGTTGCCGGCGGTCATTCGTACCCATCAACTGAGCATTCGGCAGGAGGGTAAGATGAAAACGGAACTGGGCAAATGGAACCCCTTCAAGTTCCTGCGGAAGACGACAAGTGACAAACAACCAATGGGGGATGCGTCCAACGTGCCCGCGCCGAGGCACGGCACGCCCGACTGGGCTGACGTTGCGCGACTGTTTTCTAGCGATCCCTGGCGAGCGATGGGAGAATTCCTGCACGAACCGTTCGCGAGCTTCGGTGGTTTGGATCAATGGTTCGGCGACTTTAGTTCGTCTCGCTTCCAACCTCGGATCGATGTGGTCGACGATGGCACTGCCCTGAGAATCACAGCTGAGTTGCCGGGCATGGACCGCGAAGACCTCCAGACCACCATCGAGGATGGCGCGCTGGTGTTGCGGGGCGAGAAGAAGCAGGACATTCGGAGCGAAGAAAACGGCTGCTACCGCCTGGAGCGAGCGTACGGCGCATTCATGCGCAGTATTCCTCTGCCGGATGGTGTCGACGTGGATCACGTTGATGCGAAATTCGAAAAAGGACTGTTGACACTACGCCTCCCCAAGACCGGGTCGTCGCGCTCTGCCGTAAGGACGATCGAAGTGAAGTGAGCTGATGTCTGCAATCCTGAGGAATCGTATGCATTTGCGCGAAGCGTGCTCCACGCAGGCGGGCAATCCTGGCGGCCGCGGAAGGAGGCGGCTGACGCGGAACGCCAGAGGCGGGCGCAGCCCCTTTGGCGCGCGCGGTGCTTGGGGCTGCACGCTACGGGCTTCCAATGGGGCTCATTGCAGCGGCGAAGCAAGGCGCGACTTTGCGTTCTTGAAATCGCCGGACTCGCCCCTATTTTGGCGGCAATGTACTGTCGGATGGAGACTTCCATGGAGTTCGATTCTGAGTGGCTGACGCTGGGCAAGCATCGGGTACAGCTCAAGTGCGCGCGCGGCTTCCCTACCGAGCGAACGCGGAGTGTGGCGGAGCTGGCCAAAATGGCCATTGAGAACAACCTGAGCGCGGGGGCCCGCTTGGTCGAGGTCACCGCAGAAGGCGAGAAGGCCTATGTGATCAGTGTCGGCACGACCTTCGCGAAAGACAGGGAGGCGGCGCCCCACCTGGAAGTGGCATTGGCCACAATGTTCGGCTTAGCGCCCGAGCAGGTCAACATAGACGTCGTCGTGGTAAGTCAAACGGAGGTGGATATGCACTTTGGCGTGTATGAGCGGATGCTGGCCGAAAAGCTTGGCGCCGTGCCACCCATTCAGTGAAGCGCCAGAATCGGGTTTCTGGGCCAGTGACGCTTGTGCCGCGAATCCAGGCATCGGCGTTAAGGCCTTCAAGCACGAACAGTGTCAGGACTGGTCGGCCCGTCAAGCTCATGATCACAGTGATTGGATGAGGAGCAAGGCTATGAACATCCGTCCACTACACGATCGCGTCATCGTCAGACGTCCTGACGCAGAACACAAGACGGCCGGCGGCATTGTCATCCCCTAAACTGCCGCCGAAATGCCGGACCAGGGCGAAGTCCTGGCCATCGGTCCCGGCAAGCGCCTGGGCGATGGCCGTGTCTGCGCGCCTAGCGTGAAGATCGGCGAGCGCGTGCTATTTGTGGTAATCGTCCTTTTCCTGCAGATTGATACGGTTATAGTCAGCCCCGAGGGGGTGGGTTGCAGCCCATTCGCCTGACCTTATTGCGGCCGTCCGAGCACTTGTCGTACAGTTTTGTCCCGAACGACACCCAGAAAGTGCAGATATAGGCATTTGCGTATCGCTACGTTGGCAAGATGCGCCGCGGTCGGCCTACAGCTCGTTTGCCTCCGGGCCTTCGGTCGGCCGTTGGACCGGTTTGCTGCCGTTCCGCGCAATCTCCTTCAGTACGTGTGCGAAGCTTTCTCCGCGCCGTTGCTGTCGATCGCCAGCCTGAAGACGCTGTACCAACGACGCCCGACGTTGTACGAGCATCAGCAATGGGTCAAGGAATCACCAGCCAGGCCGCTTTGCTGGAAATGCYCCGCGTGCAAGCCGCCGCAGCGGCACACGTGGATGAACTTGTCACCACCGCTCAGCGATGGCTCTACGATCGGTGCCGCCTCATTCCCGGCCAACGCCAGATCAGCGACATGGCACGGCATGCATTTTCCGCCTACAAGGCGCAAATGCTCGCAGCGGTCAACCGCGCAGTGCCGGCGGCCACGCTGCAGCACTGCATGGAATCTGTCCGCAGTCCACGGGCTGACGGCTCTGCAACGCACCTCGAGTGGATCAAGGCGCCTTCCAGGGTGGAATTTTGCCACCGTCCTCGGCTAGGCTGGCTGGCCCTTCAGAGATTGCCGAGATCCTGTATGGCTACCGTCGAGCGTACCGCCTACGCTGGCCCTCTCACCATTAAGCTAGACCTGTCTGCTTTTCACATTCTGAGGAGAAGTATGCGCAGCACTGAGCACCCAGCAGCCAAGGACGCGGCGGCGCAAAGCTTGATCCAACGGTTGCTTTCTTGGCTTTGTATCACTGTGCTTATGTTTCCCGGGGCGTTGTTGCATTAATCGAATCTGAAGACAAAATGGCCCCTGTGGTCCGAAAATCAGGCAATGCGGACGGACTGCGGGCGTGCGAGAGCCGCCATGCGGTTTATATGAACGCCTCCCGTTTGCGAAGGGTTTTATATGAACGCCTCCCGTTTGCGAAGGGTTTTCGTGTGTTTTGACAGACAGGATGGGTGCAGCTTTATATCCGGCCTTGTTGCAGCCTGATACACTGCGGGCCCCTATGAAATCCGCTGACCCGCGCCTCATTTGAGCAGCGAGCTCGAAGCTCTTAACCGCATTCAGGTTTAGCGAGTCCCGGTCCTACCTGTTTTGTCATCACACTCGATTGCCTGCGCAACCTTTGACGTGTCATCCTGAGTAAAATTGATCTCCTACGCACCGCTACCGTTCATGCTGGTTTCACGCTCACATGACCTCTTTCATACGGACGGTCGTGGACCAGGATCGCCCATATGATCCTCGCCATCTTGTTGGCGAGCGCCACGGTCACCACGTTCGGCGGCCTGCGCTTGCTGATCTGCTCGACCCATGGCCCGGGTTCCTTCGCGTGAGTCAGCACGCTGCGCGCGCCATGAATCAGCAGTGTGCGTAAGTACGTGTCGCCCCGCTTGCTGATACCCAGCAGCGTCACCTTGCCGCCGGAGCCGGTTTGCTTCGGAACCAGGCCGATCCAGGCGGCGAACTCCCGGCCCGACCTGAACGCCGTCGCATCACCAATTGTTGCGACGGCCGCTGTTGCCGTCAGCACGCCAACGCCGGGAATCCCGGTAATCGCCTTGACTGCCTTGTCCTCCTGCATCCATTGACGCAGCCGCCGCTCGATCTCAGCGATCTGTTCGTCCAGCTTCGTCAACCCGCTCCACTGCTCGCGTAGCGTGTCGATCAGCACCTTCGGCAGGCGATCTGCGACTCGTGCGAGAACGGCCGGTATCGCTTTGTCCAGAGTGGCCCGGCCCTTGCCCATCACTTCACCATACTCGGTCAGCAGGCCGCGCAGACTGTTGATCTGCATCGTGCGAAACTTCACCAGTTGCTGCCGCATTCGGTGCAGCGCCAGCACCGCTTGCTGCGCTTCGGTCTTCACCGCCACCGCCTTGCTGGGTTGCTGCACCGCCAGCCAGATCGCCCGGGCATCAGCCGCGTCGTTTTTGTTGCGGATATTGAACGCCTTGGCGAACTCCGCCGGCATCAGCTTCACCTGATGCCCCATCCTTGTCAGTGCTCGCGCCCAATGTTGGGCGCCGCCGCAAGCTTCCATGCCGATCAGGCAAGGCTCGCGGTTCGCGAAATGCGCCAGAAAGGCCGCTCGCTTGATTGGCTTGTTCACGATTTCACCCGTTTCCGCATCCACATAGCGCAGTTGAAAGACGGCCTTTGCAATGTCGATCCCAACTGGCGTAAGCTTCATTTCGGACCCTCCGGTTTGCCTGTGAAGACCTTTATGATCCTCCATCTTGCCGCTCTGATGCCGCAGGCCCGTGAGGGTCAGTCCTTTGTCACTCCCACCGCTCACGGGGGAGGCGTTCATATCATTTGAGCACGCCTACGCGGATCGCCACCTCGGTTGCTTGCGAGCCGATACCGCGCGCCCACAGGCGATTGCCCGTGAGCGTTTTGAGCCGATACATCAGGTTCTCGACCAGCGAGCGGCGGTGGTAGCCGCAGGCCTTCTTCCATTCCCCTCGCCCGTTTCGCGAAATGGCGTCAATGGCTTCATTGCGCCACTGCGCGCCAGGCGTTCTCTCAGACCAAGGCGCAGCCCCTTCGCGCGGAGGGATCGACGGTTGCGCGCCGCGGGCCTCGATTTGAGCTTGGCACTGCCTCGTGTCATACGCGCCGTCACCGCCGACGGTTCCGATGGGCACGTCTGCGGGGATCTGATCGAGCAGATCGGGCAACACGTCGGCATCGGGAACATCCTGGTGAGTCATCAGTGCCGCGCATACCTGGCCGGTCTTCGCGTCCAGAGCCAGATGCACCTTGCGCCAGGTGCGCCGCTTCGAATAGCCGTGTTTGCGCACTTTCCATTTGCCTTCGCCATACAGCTTCACGCCGGTGCCGTCCACCAGCAAGTGCATCGGCTCGCCGGTGTGCGAGGCGGGCAACTTCACCTCAAGCTCCTGCGCGCGGCGGCTCAACGTCGTGTAGTTGGGTACCGGCAGGTCGGGAAAAGCGAGCTCGCGCAGGCTACGCGCGAAGCCCTGAAGGGCCCGCAGAGGCAAATGGAAGACTTGCTTGATCCCGAGCAGCATCTGAATCGCTGCGTCCGGGTAGACGTGCGGCCGCCCCCGCCTGGGCGCTCCGCCCTGGGGCGCCGTGTTCAGTACGCTCTGGTCAATCCACATCGTCACGTCGCCCCTGGCAATCAAGCCAGCGTTGTACTGCGCCCAGTTCCTGACGCGATAGACGCCTTTGGGCTCGCTTCGCTTGTGTACATCCTTGCGCATCTTCTCGGGAAAAAATCGAGAATCTACGCAAGTCGGCGAAGAGTTAACAGAGGTACCACCCCGGCTGTTGCGCGTAAACGTCAGCCCGCGCGGCAGCCGGATTTATGCAACAACACCTTTCCCGGTGTGGCGCTAGGGATGGACTTCAAGATCTACTTCCAACCACAATTTAAATTGAAAATAGTTATCGGGGTGGGGAGGATAGTCAGCCACGCTGGCATCAATCGTTTCGTTAAGAAATATGGTGCACGAGAAATGGCGTGGGTCAGGCGCGACGTCGCTTGTAAATTCTTGCAAGTGCCCTGTAAGCCAGGACTGCTGGAAACCAAACGCGAGACGCAGGCTGCATTGATGCACAGTTTTTCTTGCAGCAAGCTCATAGCTGTTCAAGCGCAGCTTATTTTCGGGGATCCCGAACTTAACCTTGTCGATAAATCAATGGCAGAAATCTATGATCAAAAGATAAAAAATATGTTAACAAGGCTCGGTTACGAAAGGATCAACGAGCATGGCTACGAAATTCTCGCAACCTGTGTAGCGATAAAGCCTGTCTACTACGAAGCTATCATCTCCGCATCGATGAACTAAAGGGGACGCGGTCGTTATGACGTGCTGATTGACGTTGGCCATGCTCAACCGCCAGAGCGTGAGCGTCACCCGGCGCCGCAGCAGAACCGCGTTCCTCGGCGTGCGCGACCTGAGGTGATCCCGACTGCCCGCCGCACTTTCGCACCACGCCTCGCTGACACGCCTCTAGGCGCGCCGGCGGTCGACCAAAATCGCCAGAAACAGCGGAGTGCCGTCAATCGCGGTCCAATCCATCGGCGAACGTTTGCCGTTGGCCTATCGGCCTCAATATCTCTGATCGAGGCGGTATGACGGGGGCAGTCGTGAGCTGCCAAGTCAACACGAACTGGAAAGGCGTGCACCGACCAGAATTTCTGTCCAGTCGCCCTTGAGGGAGGTTCGGGCGGTTCAGAAGCGAAACACGGCGCTCAGCACAGGTCCTTTGAGCGTGAGCCTTTGTACCAGATCGCTGCCGCCCAACTCGTAGGTCAGGTAGCGATAAGACAACTGGATGTCTCCCCATCTGGCGGTGTACGCCACACCGGCGGAGGCTTGCATGGTGTATTCGGACGTACCGGTGCCAACGTCGGCGTAGTACGGCACGTACCACCTGCCATTGCTGCCGAGATTGATGCGCCCCCGTACTCCGATGATCCCGTCCACGATATTCGCCGTCTGCGAGACACTGCCTTGCCGCACCAACGTCGCGCCCTGGTCCGTGAACGTGGCAGACAGCGTCCAGTTCGCATGCGCACTGAGGTTCAGGTACCGGAGCCCGCCGAACGGCTCCACAGTCCCCCCAGGCGCACGGACTGCCTTATAGCCCGCGGCAAGCTGGAACAGCGCCCCGCTCATGCCGCTGCTTGCATCGGTCGCCAGGTCGCGTGGCACGAAGACGCTGACGCCGTTCCCGCCGCTGACAGACTTGAGATTGGTTTGCTGCTGGCTGAAGTCGAGGTAGATCGCGTCCGCGAAGACAGTCCAGCTTCCCTTGCTGGCCTCGGCCTGCAGCATGAAAAGGAACTGCAGGTTCTGGAGATAGCTGTCGGGCCCCGTTCCTACGTCGAGGATGCCGCCGCCGGTGGACGATGATCCGGAAAAGCGCAGTGCGCCGCTGACATTGGGAAACCAGAGGTAGGGGGCGATGGCAAACTGCCAGGCATCCGGATCGGGCGCTGCGGCCTGCGAGGGGCCGGCCGCCATCGCCAGGAAGACAGCAATCACGCCCCAATGCCTGGGTTGTGCCTTTTCCATAGCTTCGCCCCCGTTCGTTAACGTCGACCCCCGCCGCCTCGCCCGCCACCAAATCCGCCACCGCGAGCTCCGCCACCGCGGGCGCCGGACTGAATGCTTGTGTTCCCGCGATTGACGTCGCGCTGCAGCGCACTGCCGCTGCTGCCCACGCCCTGGAACCCGTTGTCGCGCCCCCCGGCCGCGTCGCGTCCGCGGAAGCCGGTGCGCCCGTCCGCCCCGGCCAGGCTTCTTCCAAACTTCTCGCGCGAGGCGTTGTCACGATAGGGAACGCCCTGGCGATGGCTCGCGTCGTGCTGCCAGCGGCCGCCTTCGGCCTTGCGGGCGTCGAAGTTGCGGTCGATGTTCCTGGCCTTGTGATGCTCCACATGCACGCCGCCTGCGTTCCAGTCGCAATTGCCGAAGATCGCGGCGGCAGCGATCAGGCCGACGCCGAATCCGATGCCGCCAACGAAGGCATCGCCGGGGTAGTAGCCGGGGTAGGGAGGCCAGTAGTAGTAGGGGTATTCGGGATAGCCCCAGCCGCCGTACACGATGGCCGGGTCATACGCCGGCACATAGATCACCTGCGGGTCCGCCGGTTCTATACGCACGATCGTCTGTGCCGTAGCCCCAGTGTTGGCCGGCTGTTCCACGATCACGGTCTGCTGCGCATTCGACGCGAGGTGACCGGATTGCCGGGCGCGCGTGCGTAGGCGTTGCACGGCATCAAGCACGTCTTTCTGCTGGGCAAGGAAGGCGTCTCCCAGCTTTTGCGTCCAGTCGAGCTTGTCGTTCATCGGCTCGAGGATCTGCGGAAAAGCCACCAGCGACTTCACGCTGACGTCCCAGGACTCGTTCTGCACCGCCTTGAGCGCGGCGTCGCCTTTGAGACTGGCATTGGCCTTGAGCCAACGCGCGGCTTTGGCAACTTCCAGCGGATAGGTGGAAGCCATCAACACCTGCGACAGCAGCGCATCTGGGTACAGTGCGATCGGCGCGACCATTGCCTCGATCTCTTCGGCCTTGTAGGGCGCCGGCTGGTTCTGGGCCTGTGCGCCGGCCGGTCCTGGCGGAGGCGTGGTCGGTCCCTCCATTGGCGGACCCGCACTCTGGCAGCCTGCAAGCGCCAGCAGGACGGCAYAGGCTGTGGTCAGGCGGCGCGGTGTCATGGTGACACCCTCCTCCAGACGGGGGCCGGATCAAAGGACTTCATTGCTGCCGCCGTCGCAGCGCTATTGGGCCCTTGGTCGCGCTCATAGATCTGGCCCATGTGGTTGACCATAAAGGTCATCACCCCGGTGTCCCCGTAGCGCACTGGCCACGCCACGACAGCGAAGCCGGCAAACAGCTTGCCGTCGAGCACATAGTCCAGCGTGCCGCCGTGTGCCCGGGGCCCTTGCGCGGTCACGAGCTTGTAGTAGTAGCCGTGGTAGCCCTCATCGCTCGCATTGCGCGTGCCGGCGTCGCGGAATGCGGGCCCGAGCGGGCTGGGTGGTTCATCCGGGCTGGTTGGCCAGTAGAGGCCATCGTGCTTGCCGGGGGAACTCGCCAGCTTGCTTGCATAGACCAGCATCTTTTCGCCGTCGTGGGGAGTCTGGGCGTATTCATCCTGCGCGTCGCAGATCGCCTGCATGGTTTGTATCACGGCAAGCTCGTTTCGCCCGATGCGACGCACACGCATTTCCCTGGCGCCGGCCTGCGTATCGAACTGCCATCCCTTTTCTGACTTGACAAGCGGGACAGGCAAGGTCCAACCATCGGCGCCCACGGCGATGAATGCATGGTTGTCCGATCTATGGATCGCGTGCGAGGCGGCCCAGGCTTTGTTGAACTTGTCTCGGATTTCCGCGCCAACGGGTGGGATGACGTCACGGAAGTTTTTACCCAGCAAGCCTTTCATGGCAGGTTCATTGTCATCCTGGACGGCCTGGCCGAAGGCCATCATCGCAGCCTCAGGGGTATCGAAGTACTGGCGCGCGATGGCGCTTGTCATCCCGAGGCCGAGCAGAAGGGCACAACCCACTGCGGCGAGGGGTCCCCGCACGATGCCGTGTCTTGTTTCCATGCTTGCGTCTCCCGCGCGTGGTGCGCTGCCGCAATATGCCAGCCGGTGTCAGCCTGAATGAACAAAGTGTAGTGCGAACGGCTGGAAAGATATCGCTTCTTTATTACGCGCAGACAAAGGACATTGACTTTTCGAGGCACATCTCACTTGTTCCCTTGGCTGGAAGCGGCAGTTGCCGTTCCCTTTGCCTCGCGCAGGACGGGCAGATTTGTCCTGACTGCTTCGAGGAAACGGAATGGCCTCAGGTCGGGCTGCACACAAAAGGTTCGGGCCCGGGCAAAGCCACATAGGCCCTCTCCCAGATATAGACTGGAAGGAGGCGGCGGCCGCAGTGTGTCCTGGCGCCCAGAGTTTCCGTTAGCTGCCGGGCAGACTCCTGAGCGTGGCGGGTGCCGGCTGCGCGGCGATAGCCATGCCACGCCGAAGCTGCCTTCTCAAATGCCATGAGTTACATTCGCGCACCGTTCACCGACGATCAGGTCCAGAAGCTCAACGAAAACCAGGTCGGGCTCGGCGGCCCGGTTCTGCGCGCCTTCACTTGCAGGAACAGCGCCGATCATCGCCACGGGGTCGAAGGTGGCGCCCCTGGCATACTGATTGCCACCAAGTACGGCTGGATTTGCCCACACTGCAACTACAAGAGGGACTGGGCATTCGCAATCATGGCGACCCGGTTGACTCGCCCGCCGACCGCCATTCAATCCTTTTTCTATTCGACGCCCTCAATCGAGAAGGCCAACATCCTTCTCGGTCAATATGAACGGCTTGCGGCAGCCGAGCGCCCCGGCGCCGCCGAGATGGTGGCCTGCATCAAGAATCGCATCGAGGAAATGTCGCTCCCCGGATTCGGCGCTATCGAACTCAGCGAGATCCCAACGGACGCGCTGGTGAGGCGATCAGAAGGACGCAATTACCGGATCGTCTCGGGACGATCACAACTCCAAGCCGCCCTGCGCCTGACGGGCCGCGCACTGGTGATGGATGCTGTCACCCATGAGCAGTTACACGTCCATGACATCGACGGCAAACTGTTTGCCATTCCGTCCGACGCCCAGGCAGTGCTCGACGCAGAAACGCTTAAGGCGATCGAACACGCCAAGGCCGACCCGCGCGCGCGACGCGCGTGAACTCGTTTCGCTGCACGCCGCACTGCTCTCACATGGCACTGAGCTCGATGCGAAGAGCGTTGCTGCGATGATTCCGGACTCGGATCCGGCGCATATCTGGGGTGCGTCGTGAATCCGGTCCTCAATCGCGCTCAGGTGCGGCAGAAGTTCAGTGAGAGGCGTCTTTCAAAACGCGGATGACCGTTCTGGATCTCCGCGCCAACAGGCGGGATGATGTCGTGGAAATCGGCACCCGGCATGCCCTTCATGGCTGGTTCGTTATCATTGATGACCTTGGCGCCGACCGCCTTGTCACTCTGTCTGGCGGCGACGTTCGGCTTGTCCGGAGCGTGCGCGATGTCCCTACCGATCCTGGAGCACGCTGTCGGTTGCCTCCTTGACGATGCGCGCACTGCGCCGCAGGGCCTCGCGCTCGGTGGGGTTAAGTTCCGGATAAGCCAGTAACTGCGCTCCGCCGCCATTGACCACCATCGGCAGCGACAAACAAACCTCTGGTACGCCTTCGACTTCGGCGTGCACAATGCCGACCGTGAGAATGAGGTCGGTGTTGTGCACGATGGCCTGACAAATTCGCCCAATAGCACTAGCGATCCCGTAGTGGGTGGCGCCCTTGCCTTCCTTGATGAGCTTGGCTGCCTCGTGCACGGAGCGCAGGAGCAGATCGCGACTGGCAGGCCCAAGCTCCTTGCCGCTCTTAGCCAAAAACATTTCGAGGGGCATGCCGGAGACCGTCGCGCCGGACCAGGCGGGCGATCCACAACTTCCGCCGCGATGCCCGCATTGGTTCTGGCCAGGTCCAGACGAGTCTGCCCTGGCTTCACACCGGCGCCGGCGGTAATCACGATGATGTCCGCGTCGCGCGCGTTCTCGTAATCACCGGCATAGAAGCGGTTGTGTCCCCAGAATGCTGCAGCGTGGGCGAGGTCCAGCGCCTGCCCTTCGGCCCGCACTCGCGCGACATCGATGATGACGATCTCTGCGCTCGGGATGGCCCCCGCTGCAAACAGGGCCGCCGACCCGCCAACCAGTCCTGCGCCGACGATGACGATCTTGGGTTGCCGCATGGCGTACCTCCGTCGTGCCTGGGTAATCGAACCAAGCGCCAGTCCGTGCGCGAGCCAACTAAATGTGGAGCAAAAGCCGCGGAGGAGACTGATGGCCTTTCGTATGCTATGGTTTATATGACCTTTTCGGTAGAAGCGCCAGTGTGGCGCCGGCGCCGCGAACGACGGAGTGCGACAAGATGGTTCTGGTACGCTTGAGCATCGAAGGACGCCAAGTCGAGGCGCCGGCCAACTGCTCCATCCTGCAGGCCTTCCTTTACGCGGGCGAGACGCTTGTCGAGGGCGTCGGCTGCATGGGGCAGGGGGTGTGCGGTTCATGCCGCGTCATGGTGCGGCACAGCGGCGAGCAGGAGGTGAAGACTGCGCTCGGTTGCGAGACGCTGATCGAAGATGGTATGCAGGTCGCCTTCCTTGATTACTTCACCGTATCGGCTCGCCACAGGTATCGCATGGACGAAATTGGCGACAGTTGGCAGGCGCTGCGCACAATCTCTGAAATATTCCCGGAAGCTTCCCATTGTCGACACTGCAGCGGTTGTGATCGCGCTTGTCCCAAGGGCCTCGATGTCCAGCGTGGCGTCAACCTCGCGGTGGCGGGCGAACTGGCTGCATCAAGCGATGTCTTCGACGAGTGTGTCATGTGTAACCTCTGCACGCTGGCCTGCCCCGAGCATATCCGGCCCAACCACCTCGGCCTGTTTGTGCGACGGATGATCGCGGCGCAGTCGCTGCGTCCGGCGAATCTGATGCGCCGGCTGCAGCAGATCGAGAGCGGCGAAATGAAGATCGACTTCGACGCGCAGGGCGCGCGGCCGCCGCGCTGATCGGAAAAACGCAATGCCCGCCAGCATCCATTATGAGGACGCGCGCAAGCGCTACCGGCCCGGTGCGGTGCCAAAGGTCCGCACCGATGACACCTCTGTCGATGAACTCCTCAAGGGCTATCACCCCGACCATGGACCCAATGCGCACGTTGCGCTGAGCGTCGGGGTGAACCGCGGAGAGCCCTGTCAGCCGGATCTCGCGCGCTATCTCCAGGCCAACGCGCTGATCGACGATATCGACATTGCGGGTGCGCAAGTTACCAGCACCGACGTGCTGATCATCGGCGGCGGCGGTGGCGGATGCGCTGCGGCGCTCATTGCGGCAAAGCAAGGCGCGCAGGTGATCCTCGCCACCAAGCTGCGCCTGGGAGACAGCAACACCGTTATGGCCGAAGGCGGAATCCAGGCGGCCGTCGGAGAGGACGACAGTCCCCAATTGCACTTCGAGGACACCTTACGCGCCGGGCACTTCTGCGGCGAGCCAGAACTCGTTGCGCAGATGGTGATGGACGGCCCCGATGTCATTCGCTGGCTGATCCAGCTTGGCGTGATGTTCGACCTGGAGGAGGGCCGGCCCATGGGCAGCAACCTCCTGCGCAAGAAGCCCGGTGGCGCCTCGGCGGCGCGCATTCTTTCCTATCGGGACTACACCGGGTTGGAGATGATGCGCGTGCTGCGCGAGGCGGTGGACCTGGATCCCGGCATCGAGGTATGGAACCGCTGCCCCGCGGTCGAGCTGCTGTCCGACGAGCGGGGGCGCTGCGCCGGAGCCGTGATCTACAACCTCGAGTGGCGTACCTTTGTGCTGGTGCGCGCGCGTGCCGTGATTCTCGCCACCGGGGGGGCGGGGCGCCTGCACCTGAATTCCTTCCCAACGTCCAACCACTACGGCGCTACCGCTGACGGCCTTGTGCTGGCCTATCGGATCGGGGCACGCGTGCGCGAACTCGACTCGTTCCAGTACCACCCCACCGGCATCGCGTACCCGGCCCACCTGGCGGGAGGACTCATCTCGGAAGCAGCGCGCTCGGCAGGCGCCAAGCTGATCAATGGCGAGGGTGAGCGCTTCGTAGACGAACTCAAGCCCCGGGACGTCGTGGCCTCTGCGATCCTGCGCGAATGCGCGCAGGGGCGTGGAATTGACCGAGACGGCCAGACTGGCGTATTCCTCGACACGCCGACGCTCGAAATGGAGAACCCTGGCATTCTGGCCAAGCGCCTCGTGACGCTGCGCCATCTCGCGCAGAGGTGCGGTCACGACGCGGCACTGGAGCCCTTCCTCGTCTACCCGACCCTCCACTACCAGAACGGTGGCGTTGCGATCGACAAGGATGGCGCCACGAGCGTGCCCGGCCTGTATTGCGTCGGCGAGGTCACAGGAGGCATTCACGGGCGCAACCGGTTGATGGGGAACGCGCTGCTCGACATCCTGAGCATGGGGCGGCGTGCCGGCGCCAAGGCAGCGGAATCGGGGGGGAGTGTCATGGCCAGCCGCGCAGGAATCGGCCATGTGCACGCCTGGCAGCGGGAACTGACGCTGGCAGGGCTACCCTTGCATGTCAAGGCTCCGCAACTCTTCCCCGGCTACGCGCATTTTGACCTGCGGGTCGATGCAGCTTTGCGCCGGGGCAAGTGGAGCGGAGCGGTCGGCGGCGTCCGATGAGCGATCCACGGAGCGCGCAATGGAACAGCTGAATCAGGTTCTCCTGAGGGACGATGTCCGGGTCGGCGCAGACCTGGACGCCTGGCTTGCACACGGCGGCGGAGAGGGACTGGCCAAGGCACTGCGCGATCCGCTTGCAATCCTTGCCGAAATCGAGCAGGCGGACCTTCGCGGGATGGGCGGCGCCGGCTTTGCGACGCATCGCAAATGGGCACCGGTTGCCGCCGCCGTTGCTGGGGACAAATACATCATCTGCAACGGCAACGAAGACGAGCCCGGTACGTTCAAGGACCGCTATCTGCTGGAGCACACACCGCATCAGGTAATCGAGGGTGCGCTCATCGCCGCGGCAGCTACCCGTGCCAACCATGTCGTCCTGTACGTCAATCCACATCAGCCGTTGTCCCTCAATATGGCTCGCCAGGCGGTCCAGCAGTGGCGGGGGCACGCCCAGTTCGCTGAACTTGAGCGACTGGTCGGCGGCCCAATATCGCTTGACGTGATAGCAAGTTCAGGCTTGTACATCGGGGGCGAGGAGACGGCGGTGATAGCGAGTGTCGAGGGCGGATTCCCGTTCCCGCGACGCAAGCCGCCTTATCCCGCTGAACACGGTGTGCATGGCTCACCGACCATCGTGAACAACACCGAGACCATGGCGCACGTACCGGGAATTCTGCGCCACGGGGCGCAGTGGTATCGTAGCCTTGGCATTGGGAATGCAGCGGGAACCAAGCTCTATTCACTCTCGGGTGACGTCCTGCGTCCCGGCTTGTATGAACTGCCGATGGGCACGAGTCTGGAAACCCTGGTTTTCGAGCATGGCGGTGGCATGCTCCAGGGCAAGGAATTCAAGGCTGTCTTTACGGGCGGCCCTTCCAACACCTTGCTGACGAAGCGTGATCTCGATGTGGCACTGGACTTTGACTCGGTGCGTCAACGGCGTTCGCGTTTGGGGACAGGTGCCATGATCGTCGTGTCGGAAGGCACCAGTATCGTCCGCAAGGTTGCCGAGTACGTGAGCTTCTTCGCCCAGGGCTCTTGCGGCCAGTGTCCACCTTGCAAGGGCGGAACCTTCCAGTTGATGCGATTGCTCAGCCGGATCGACACGGGCCGCGGCGTGCGCGCCGATCTGGAAGCGCTGGAGAACTTGTGTCGCATCCTGCCCGGCAGCGGCCGCTGCGGTCTCATTGACGGCGCCGTGACGGTGGTAGAGAGTTCCTTGCAACAGTTTCGGGGGGAATACGAGGCGCTTCTGATTGCATAGGCGCAAGGCGGCCTGGGCCCAAACCGGCCACTGCGGTATCTCACCAGAAGCCAAGCACCTTCCACCAGACGCTGCCGACCACGGCGAAGATCAGCAGTTCCACCACGCACATCACAAAACCGACGCGCCACCAGGTTCCCATCGTGACAAAGCCGCTGCCAAAGATGATCGGCGAGGTGCCCGTTGCATAGTGGGTCAGCGTCATCATGATCGCCGAGCCGGCCGCCATCAGCAGCATGAACGGCACCACATACGCTGGCGGTATCAGATGGACGCCGACCGTCAGGAAGGCGAGCATCATCGCACTGATGTGCGCCGTCGTGCTGGCGAACAAGTAGTGCGAGAAAACGAAGACCGCCACCAGGACCGCGGCCGTGCCGCCCCAGCCGATGCCGCTGGACACGATCGCGTCGCTCATGCCATTCGAGAACCACGTGATCACGCCTTGCTTGTTCAGTTGCTCGGCCAGCATGATCAGCGCACCAAACCATATCAGCGTGTCCCAGGCGCTTTTTTCGGACAGCACGTCGTCCCAGTCGATGGTGCCAGTAATGATCAGCACGAACAGGCCGACGAAGGCGACCACCGTGGGGTCCAGCGTGAGCAACGGACCGAACACCATCGCCGGAACGTTGGCCCACAGCAGCAGCAGCAGCGCGAAGGTGAATATCATGACCCTTTCCTTCGGCGACACGGGACCCATTTTCGCCATTTCGGCGTGCGCATATTCCACCGCATTGGGTGTGGCCTTGAGCTGCGGCGGCGACAACACATAGATCACCAGCGGCATCACCAGCATGCATAGCAGGCCGGGCAGCAGCATGCACAGCGCCCAGCTCATCCAGCTCAGATGCAGATTTTGATTGGTTGCCTTGGCGATGTAGTCCACCACCAGCGGGTTCGGGGCGGTGGCGGTCACGAACATCGCCGAGGAGATCGGGTTGGCGTGATAGTTGACCAACGCCAGGTAGGTGCCGACCTTGCCCTCGGTGCCCTTGTCCGGGTCCGAGTCGAATGCGTTGGCGATCGACTTCATGATCGGATGCACGATGCCGCCACCGCGCGCGGTATTGCTCGGTGTGAAGGGCGCCAGCACCAGTTCACAGGTGGCCAGACCATAGCCGATGCCTATCGTTCGTTTCCCCATCAGGGAGATGAACATCAGGCCGATACGGGTGCCCAAGCCGGTTTTCTTCACGCCGCGGGAGATCAGGATGGCCACCACGATCAACCAGATTAGCGGGCTGTCGAAAGCGGTCAGCGCATCAGCGATCGCCCCCTTCGACGAGGTCGAGGTTACCTGCGACAGCGAGAGGACGACGATGGCCATCATCGCCATAACCCCGATCGGCATGACCTTCAGGATGATCGCAACGATTGTTGTCAGAAAGATGGCAACCAGGCCCCAAGCCTTGGGCTTGAGCCCCTCTGGCACAGGCATCAGCAACAGGGTGATCAGCACGACCGTCGTGATCAGGGCGGGGCCGAGTCGGAACGGGACCACGCTGTTGAAGTAGCGGAACGCCGCTTTCAGTCTTGTGAGCATCCTGCGATCCTTCCCAGAAGAGTTGGCCCCGTCACTGGAACACAGCCCAAGAATTGGGCAATTAGAACGCATCGGAAGGCCCTGGTTGCTGCATGGCATGTCTCCGTCCTGCCTGGATAGTCCCGAACCTAAACCAGGCGACAGTCCGTGCGCGAACCAACTTAAATGTGTGGCATAAGCCGCGCAGGCAGGCGGATAACCTTTCCGTATGAATTGGGTTATATGATTTTTTCGGCAGAAGCGCCAGTGTGGCGCCAGCGGCGCCAAACGATGGAGTGCGAGAGGTTAGCCTTTGGCTGCTTCCATGGCCATCCCGGCCGTTCGCATGGACTGCGTCGAATGGCAGAGGTTGGCCGGGAACGGCCGACCACTGTCCTCGTGGCTAGCCGTTGGGGGGACGTTGGCTTGCATAATTTTGTTTCCGCTGGTCACCCGTCAGCTAACCGTTTCCAAGGCGATGGGAACAATTTTGCTTCAACTAATTTTGCAGAAAATTGTTCCGCCGGCCGACGGTTGAAGTAATTTTGTTCCTTTCCCAACGGATTGGGCAGTCGCCTGCGTGGACACAGCGGACGGCGCTTGTGATCCCGAGGACAACACTCGGCGTGCGACAACGAGGACGGTCGGCGTCAGGTAGCGCCGCATGAGCCCAGCGCGATCCTGGCGCCCCGCCGGTGGCACGCGAGCGGGGCTGGATGGGCTGTCGCCGGACTACCTGGCCTCCTCGCCGTGGCGCCCGTCAGCCCTGGGCCCATGGGGCCAGGAACAAAATTCTGAAAATACCGGGAACAAATTTATGCAATCCAACGGTTCCGCCCGTCAAAGGGTCGTGATGCTAATTTTATATAACGCCCGGTCCGCGAAAAATGGACATCTGAACTTTGCCTTCACATGGACTCGACTGTTTGTCGAAACGTACCCCGCGGCCTGGGGAACCGTACGACCCTCAGTTGTCCGTCGGCGAGCGGTGGGTTGGAACCGGTGCAAAGTCGAAATGGGCGGCGGCATACACGGCATTGCACGCCCAGACTTCTTCCCCGTCCTTATAGAAGGTGACCCATTTGCCGTCGCTGAGGCATTGGGCGCCGGGGAAGACCTCATCATGGCCATTGGGACCGTCCAGCGGGAAGGGCGCGCGTGGCGTGGCCCAGTAGCGGCCGGTCGGTAAGGCCTCAATTGCTTTTCGGGACATTCTTTTCAGTGCCGCCATGCGGCGTCATGTAGCGCACGATCCCGCCCGCCGTGACGAAACGGATTTGTCAATCCTGCAACGGCGTGACACCGTCGCGGGACATCCTCGTGTAGTCTCGCTGCCAATCTCCTCCCTGCTATGCAGTTTCGCCATGGCGCAATACCTCCTCCTTGCAGTCCGAGCGTTCGGCGTCGGCACCATCATTGTGATCATCGCCGTTGTCTCCCGGCAAGTCTATCTGCGGGTCGCCGCGGAAGCTGGCCGTCCCGGCGCTGACGGGGAACCCACGGCGACGATGTTGATCCGCTGCGAGGCGATGCACAGCCACCTGCAGAATCGCCATATTTCCGAAGGCGCTGTGGATGCTAACGAAAAGCCGAGTGTCCGTTGCGTGGAGTCCTGAGAACTACCCAATCTGGAGAGCGCGCCAAAGCGGGGGCTGAGATCAGTCTTCACGCAAGAGCATAATGAGGCACCTGCAGTGTGCTCATGTCCTTCGATCCTCAACCGGCGATCTCCGTCCTCCAGTTGCGAATCAGCCTGCGGGCCTTGAGCCCGCCGGTTTGGCGGCGCGTCATCGTTCCCGAGCACTTGACGCTCGCGCACTTACACAGTGTCATCCAGGTAGTCGTGGGCTGGACGGACGAACATCTGCACCAGTTCACGATCCGAGGCAGGCGTAACGGCGAAGCCCATGAGGGCGTCCTGCAATTTTCCACGGTGACAAACGAGCTGATGCTGGCCGCGTTTAGTCTGCGAGAACACGAAGACTTCGTCTATGTATACGACTTCAACGCGTGGTGGCGGCACGATATGGAGAGCGCGCCAAATCGGGTGCGAGCCACCGTCACCGAAATTGCCCAGTTCAAAAGACGGCCTAGATGTGGGCTCGCTGGCCTGCATCTGGAGGAGGCGAAATTATTGCTGGGTCGGCTGCAGCGCACGATGGTCGCGGCACAGGTTGCCGAGGCAGTTGCCCGGACCAGCGTTTGTCCCACGTGCAGTGCGCAGTTGACTTGCAAGGGCCACGATCACTTGGTCTCTTATGAATAGTCGAGAGCTTGACCGGCTTGGCGCGGCCGGCGATCTCAGTGCTCCGCAATGAACGTGCCGCGATAACTAGTAGGAGACCACGCGTCGATCGCCGCGCTGCATAACTTGATTGCGCGTGGAGGGCAGCCAGGCTGCGTACCGTATTGCAGTATGGAGGGACTCGCGCGAAAAAGATGCTTATGGCGCACATTAAGCGCCAGCAGCCCGCGCCGTGAAGCGGCGGAAATCCTCGATATCAATTGCGGAGCGACCCTGATGCAATCGCTCGAATGAGTGGTCGAGGGGATTATAGTGAGCGGATTCTTCCCCCGAATAGGGGATATGCATTCGCACAAGTTCTCGTCAGACTATTGCGAACAAGAATTCGGTGAACGGACCGGGAAAAATGAAATCAAGAGGGGTCGTCCAATGGCTGTCTGGCATGCTGGTCACAGTCAGCGTTACCGGGTGCTTGCCACCCAGACAATATGCGTGGCAGAAACAAGGTATTGACCGAGAGGAATCCGCAACTGAACTAGCAGAATGTAGGTACCAAGTGCGGCTCAATAAATTGGCCCCAACCGACCAAGGCGCGGCGGTAAACGATTGCATGCTCAGCAAAGGCTTCCGGTGGCGTCCAATTGTCTGAGCTGCATACAAAGCTTGTGATGGGACCGAATCCACGACTGGTTGGCAACGGACCCTTAGTATGTGACGCAACGCAAAGGGGCTAATTATGGGTGAATGGTCGGAATACTTCGAGGACTTCCCCGAAGAAAATTCTGCGAACTACGTTAATGGACGGTTCGACCCCAAAGGTGCGGAGGCACGGAGAGTGGCGGAGGCTAAGCGGGTGCGGGATCAGGTGAATTTGGACGCTGAAGTTCGCGCAATCGTCCAGAAGCACCGCGCGGCTGCTGCGGGCAAGAAATAGTCAGTTTGGCTACCCCTGCGCTCGCCAGAGTACGCTCGCCGCGTTGTCCACGATTCTTCTTGCCCTCGACTCCGCACGACCCCTGTGGCTCTCCAATAGGGGAACAAACACCGTGCTTGCGAAAAGGGGGGGTGATCAAACGGAGGCACAACTAAGCCAACCCCCGTGGATGTAGCGCAAGGTCTGCTGCCATTTGTTTTCCCCTATGGCGCCACCACACCCGACTACAAGCACCACCGGATGCATCACTGGGCTGCTATCCGCTGCAAGTTCGGCAGAGGAAAGGCTTCAGTTGGGGGCGCGCAACAGTATTGTGGGGTGCGGGGCAAGCAGGATAGCACCAAAAAACTTCATCACACGCCAAACGCCGCGGAGGCGGGAAAATGACCAAAAAACAATCCCGTACTGCGACGGAGATTTTTCTCAAGGGTTTCAAAGAGCCCTATTTGCGCTCGAATGACCGCCCGTTCATCAAACTCCTGAACTGGTACACGGGCATCGGAAAGACGTACAGGAGTCGCGTACCCAATTCTCGATGGCGGTGGAGCAACACTGCGAGCGGTTGACGGTGGCACGGGAGTGGGCTGTCGCTACCGAACGGTGGGCGCGGCGCGAGACGGACCAGAAGCCGCTAAAGTTGCCTTACCGCGAGGCCGTTCACGGGCGGCAACTGGCGACAACCATCCAGAGGGCTTCCCCAAAGATCGGCCGCAACGATCCATATCCTTGCGGGAGAGCACATCGCCAGCCATTGCGGCGACTTCGCCGCCGGCCGCGCGGATCTGAGCGACCAGTTCTTCCAGTTCGCTCTCACGCCCGCGCGCCGGCGATGACCTTGGCCCCTTCGGCAGCGAACACTTTGGCTGTGGCGTGGCCAATGCCGGAACTGGCACCGGTCAAGAGCGTGCAAAGTTGGTAAGCTTGGTTAAGGTCGGTGGCGCCACTCACGTCACTCGGCAGGGCATGCGAGGAGAAGTCATGACATTCAAGGCTCAGTGGTACCGAGACAAGTTCGCGAAAAAGCGCGACAAGGGCTTCTGCGGCTACCCGGTGGCAACGGTTGCCTTCTACGGGCCCGACGACACGAGTGCGACGAAGGTCTCTGTTGGCATCGTCGCGCACGAGGGTGCGGACGCCGACCCGCTTGAGCGGTGGTTCTGCAAAACCACTGATGCGCGAACCGATCCAGAAGTTACCGAAGCAATCGTTCGGTTCATCGACCAGCATGGTGCCAAATCGGTGGTGGCCTTCGATCGCATCATCGGGTGCCCGCATGAGGAAGGCATTGACTACCTGGAAGGCGAAAAATGTCCGCAGTGTTCGTTCTGGGCCAACCGTGATCGATGGAGCGGCGAGATCAACAAGTGAGACTCAAGGCCATCCCTTCCGTCGCGCCGAGGCCTTCCTTGTCAGATCTCATTCCGACAGTAGTCATGCTTGAATGAAGGTGCGAAGAGATAGCCACAGACCCGCGTCGTTCTTTGAATCCAATTGAGTATGTACATCGCCAATGCAGGCACATTCTGGACGAGAGGGGCACCCTTGGCCCTCAGCGGGGCTCGGGCAAGGCCGTGGCGGAGTTCCGCGCAACCGTGATCGCCTACGCCACAGACTTCGACGACACCCGCGTGATGGCTGCGACCCACTTCACGTGCAAGAAAGGCCCAGTGGGGCCGGCCATGCGCGCGGTGTAAGGTGCGGGGGAGAATCTTCTTCCGGCAAGGCAAGTTATGGGATCTCACCGAGCGTGGTGAGCTTCATAGTTGATACACGGGCGGCACGGCCATGGGATTTTCTTGCCGAAGGTTTCTCATCGCTCCAGACGATACCCTCTGGCGGCTGTCGAGCACCAAGTTCGACCGGATGCGGCGAGATCCGGCAAGTCGCTGTTTGCCCGTTTTTGCGGGGCAACGAGCGCGAATGGCCGACGTGGTCGTCGAGCTCGTGGCCAGAGACCCGGTGCGCATCGTTCGGAACACATTTTCAATTCTCAGTTTCGATGCCGAAGGCCACATCGAACCAGGCAGATTCGAAAAGCAGCAATTCGCCCTCGTAGAGTCGGTCGTTGCACCAGTCTTTGCCGTATTCGATGAAAACGGCGACGAAACAGTCGTCGACGCGACCTCTCGAATCGTTGCGCAAGGAGGCCAATGGGTTCCGTCAGGTGTAATAGCCTAGACTAAATCTGACAGTGGTTGGTTATCCATGCCGCCGCACATCGGTGCGAAGGGCGTAGCCCAGAGTGCCAGTGTGCGGCGGAATCCACAAGGAGTCCGCCATGACTCAGGAACAGAAAGTCATCCGTGCCAAG
>NZ_JBFTLX010000237.1:0-12698 GCF_056396665.1 Cupriavidus sp. 05T313
GCCGCAAGACCGCGCTCACGCTCACCATTGCACTGATGACCGCAGGCACGGCGCTGATCGCGTTCACGCCTACCCACGCCAGCATCGGCGTGACGGCGACCGTGCTGGTTGTGCTCGGCCGCTTGCTGCAAGGCTTGTCGGCGGGCGGCGAGGTCGGCGCGGCATCCGCGTTGCTGCTGGAGTCGGCAAGCAAGCGCAACCGCTGCTTCCTGGTTAGCTGGCAGGCCGCCACCCAAGGCGGCGCCGCGCTGCTGGGCGCGCTGACAGGTGCTGCGGTATCGGCCCTGCTCAGCCCGGAAGCCATGCATGACTGGGGCTGGCGCCTGCCGTTCCTGCTAGGCCTGCTGATCGCGCCCGTGGGCATGTATATCCGCCGCCATCTGCAGGAAACGCATGAAGGCGGGCAGCACGGCGGCATCGGCGCGGTGTTCCGMGAGCATGGCCGCACGCTGCTGCTGGGCATGCTGCTGATGACCGGCTCGACTTCGTCGATGTACATCATGGTGTTCTACATGCCCACCTACCTGGTGAACACGCTGCACATGCCGCCCGTCACCGCGTTCCTGGCGGCGTGCATGGCCGGCCTCGCCATGCTGGTGGTGGCGCCCTTGTCCGGCCTGCTGGCCGACCGGCTGCCCCACCGCAAGCCRCTGCTGTTTGCCGGCGGGCTGGCATCGCTGGCGCTGGTGTACCCCAACTTCATGCTGCTCTCGTCGGGGCCGGAGCTGCCGCTCACCATGGCGCTGATCGGCGGCGCCGTGGCGCTGATGTCGGTCAGCAGCGGCGCCGGCGCCGCACTGATGATGGAGGCGCTGCCGCGCCACCATCGCGCCACCGGTATGTCGGTAATGTACAGCCTTGGCGTGACCGTGTTCGGCGGCTTCGCCCCGCTGATCGTCACCTGGCTGATCGCCGCCAGCGGCAGCAACATGGCGCCGGCCTGGTACCTGTTTGCCTCCGCCTGCATCAGCCTGAGCGCGCTGGCGCTGTTCCCCAGCCACCCGGGCCGCGACTGACGCGCGCCAGGATCGTCTTCCCCTCTTTCCCTCTTTCCCGATTCCACAGCACATCCAGGATCGTACTGTCATGACCCAGACTCCAGGCAATGTCCCGTCCGCCCTGAACGAATCCACCGCGCGCTTCGCCGAACTGCGGCACCGCATCCACGCGCATCCCGAGCTTGGCGCCGACGTGCCGCGCACCGCCGGGATGGCCGCCGCCCTGCTGCGCGAGTGGGGCTACGACGTGCACACCGTCGGCGGCCATGGGCTGGTGGCGCAATTGAAGGTGGGCAACGGCACGCGCAGCATCGGCATCCGTGCCGACATGGACGCGCTGCCGCTGCAGGAGCGCACCGGCCTGCCCTATGCCAGCCAGGTGCCCGGCCGCATGCACGCCTGCGGCCACGACGGCCATACCGCCACGCTGCTGGCGGCCGCCGAATACCTGGCCGCCACGCGCAACTTCGACGGCACGCTCAACCTGATCTTCCAGCCGGACGAGGAAGGCATGACCGGCGCGCTCGCCATGATGAACGACGGCCTGTTCGAGCGTTTCCCCTGCGATGCGTGGGCCAGATGGAAGCCGGCAGCACCTACAACATCATCCCGGAGACCGCGACGCTGAAGCTGAGCGTGCGGGCCACCGTGCCTGAGGTACGCGACCTGCTGGAAAACCGCATCCGCGAGGTGGTGACGCACCAGGCCGCCTCCTGTGGCGTGGCGGTGGACATCGCCTACGAGCGCCTCGCGCCCGCGATCTGCAATACCGTGGAAGCCACCGCCATCGCGCGGCAGGCCGTGGCCAGCGTGCTTGGCAGCGACAAGGTCATCCAGGTGCCGCCATCGATGCAGATGGGCAGCGAGGATTTCGCATGGATGCTGGAGAAGATGCCGGGCTGCTACTTCGCGCTGGGCAATGGCACCGGCGAGTGGGTCGGCTGCTCGATCCACAACGACGGCTACGACTTCAACGACCAGTTGATTCCGCTTGGCGCGGCGTGTTGGGTCGCGCTGGCGGAGGGGTATCTGCGGGCCTGAGCGCCGGAGCGCCGGGAACCCTGGACATCAAGGGGCAACGATGGAAGTTAGCCGGGAAGACTACGACAACTTCGTGAAAGACCCTGACCGCTTGCCTACTGACGTGGGCCCGGAGTGCCACGTGCCGCGACCCGCGGCTCCCGGCCCACGAAGATGCGCGATGGCAGCACGAAGCCCCGCAGGGCCAGCATCTCCAGTGGTCCCTGGCCGACCTCGGTACGCGTCAGGTAGCGCACCGGATAGGTCAAGTCCGCCATAACAGGCACCTTGGCGCTGCGCGCGGTCAGACTGTCGGGATCTTCGGCGAGGGTCTGGCCATGCCCGTCGGCCTGGTTCTTGGCGCCTGGCTCTTCTGGCGCATCTGGCCTCGCCTGCCACGTCAACTGGTAGTTCGCGCTATCGACCGGCTCGATGTGCGCCTGCTCCAGCATCCGCACCAGTCCCCAGCGGCCGCCGAACTCGTAGTTCTTGTTGGTGCCCGCCGTCTCGGTCTGCCACTGCAGCCGGGTACCCGGGTCCTGCAGGTTGTTGCCCGGCCAGGTCATCGCCTGCCAGGTCTCGCGCTGGTTGTAGTAGTGCAGCTTTTGCCCATCCAGCGTCAGCACGGTGTCGGTCAAGCCCGGGGTTGGGATCGGCTTGAACTCGAAGCGGTACCGGGGCTCGCCCTGCGCCAGCAGGTGCGCCGCAATGCGCTGCAAGGTGTTGATCGCGTTGAGGAAGGCGGGATCGAAGGACTGTGCCTGCCCGCCGGTGGCTGCCGGCAGCCACTGATCGCCCTGCAACTCGAGCACGCCCGCCAGTTGCGTGCCGAGGAACGCGCCGATCAGTCCGCTTTGCGGGCGCAGGAAGCGCGCCAGTTCGGGCAGCGACGCATCGTTGGCGCTGTCGGCAAACGGATAGCGTCCGGCGAACGAGCGGCCCCACGTCATCGCGATGYTGTGCCGCCAGGCCTCGTTAAGGCTGGCCTGCGCCGGTTGCAGCACCGTCTGCGTCGCCTGCGAGATGGGCCGCACGAACAGCGTCTCGCCCATGCCCGCCCACTGGCTGCCGAGGCTGGCCGCCATCAGTTGGGCATAGGCCTGGGTGTCGGCGAGTTCCGAGCCCTTGCCCTGGAACAGCGCCTGCGCCATTTGCCGGGCCTGCGCGTCGGCATCGGCGCTGTTGCTGACCTGCTGCAGGCGCAGACGCAGCGCCGTTGCGCGGTCGAGGAACCGTTGCAGGCTCAGCTCACCGCTGGTGCCCGCGTTGGTGCCAGCATTRGCGCCGGCGGCTTGGCCCTGTGCCACCAGCCGCAGCACCGGGCCAAAGGCCGCTCCGAGCGGTCCCGCCGCGTCCGGCTTCGCCACCTCGGGTGCGGCCCCCTTCTTGCCCAGCAGGTCCTGCGCCTTGGCCACCAGCGTATCGGACAGCGTGTCCTTGCGCGCGCCGGCGCCACCCTGGTATTCGAGCGACTTCATCAGCGCGATCACCGGTGACTGGCGCGCGTCGGCCATCAGCTTGAGTTGATCGATCGCAGCCGGCAGGGTCGGCGCCGGTTCCCATTGCAGGCTGTTCATGAAGCCCTGCCAGCGCTCCGCGTAGTCGGCAAAGTACTGCTCGGTCAACGCCGCCTGTAATGCTTCGGCCGAGCGGCTCGCCGTCTGCTGCTGCGGCTTGCCGTCGGTCAGCACCCAGTCATTGGCGATTTCCGTACGCTTGGCGGCCTGCTCGATTGCGGGAACCACGTAGTCCTCATAGGCCTGCCGGGTAAAGACGCCGGGAACGATGGCGGCGGTCCGCACCAGCCCCCGGGTATCGGTGCCGGCGGTCAGGGACGCCAGGGTCTGGTCCGGATACTTGCTGCCACCGTTCTCACCAAAGGCTTGGATCATGCCCTGGTAGACAGTGGCCTCGGCGTTGCGCTCCCCGATCACGGCCAGCAGCGTCTGGCGTGCGCCGGCGACCAGTTCTGGCCGCGGCTCGATGCGCCAGGCCGGGTTGGCCTGCAGGTGCTGCGCATGGAACTTGAGCAGCCGCTCCGAGAGATCCAACTGCTCGCCCGGGGTAATTCGGGCATCGGTGGACCAATGCTGCACCAGTTGCGGGGTCAGGAATGCCGGCTCGGCGCGCTCGGGGTTGGCCAGCATCAGGTAGGACTTGAGCGCCTGGTGGCCACCCAGCGCCACCCGATTGGTTACCTCATCCAGCACCGTGGTCGGCAGTTGCACGAGATCCACCAGGGACGCCTCCAGATCCCGCTGCACGGGCGCGACGAGCAACTCGCGGCTGGCCTGCGTGTATGGCTTCCACAGCGCGGCTAGGACCGCCGGATCGCGATTCAGGCCAAAGCGGGTCAGGGGTACGTGATGCTGGGTGCGGTACTCGTAGCGTTCGATTTGCTGCTGTAAGGCGAGGAGCGCGCGCAGGCGGGCGGCCGGGTTGGGGGCCGACCGGATGTCGTTCACGGATTGTTGGGCGGCTTGCAGGTCCCGCCCGTTCAGCACGCCGGACACCAGCATGCCGGCACCCCACAGGCCGATAGCCGTCAGGCTCAGGATTGAAAACACCGTGACCGGGTGCCAGCCGGTCCGCCGTCCGGGTTGACGGCGGGCCGCATCGCCCAGGTACTGCCAGAGCGGCAGGTCGGCGCTGGTCGGCGCGCTCGCATCGGTGGCGGCAGGCCGTGGATACGGCGCGAAGACAATGCCGCCGACCGGGATGCGCCGGCGCCGCCCGCCGTTCAGGCCGGCAATCCATTCGGCGAGCGCCTTGCCGCGCGTGTCGAGGCACTGGGAAAGCTCGCCCATGTAGCGGTCGCGCTCGTTTTGCATCAGTTGCGCGACGCTGCGCTGCAACAGGCGGTCCCGCACCACAAGCAGCGCCTTCTCGATGGCTGCCTCATCCGCAAGACGCGGCAGTTCGCAACCGATGACCGGCGTATTGCCATTGGCGAGCGCGTCCGTCAGGGCCACATCGAGCAGGTAGACCGGGGCGGACCAGCGCAGCACCTCGGCGATGCGCGCCAGGCCAATACCGTAGGGATGGGTGACACGACGCTGTGCCGGCAGGTCTGCCGTGCCGTCGGTGGTCAGGACCACGGCGTCCACCGGACGGCGGCGGCGTAGTTTGTAGAGTTGCTTGAGCCAGTCGGCGTCCGGCTGGCCATTCTGCCCGCTCTTGCTCCATAGCAGCACCGCGTCGGGGGTGATCAGCCAACCYTGTTCYGCCAGKTCGGGCARSAGKCGGGCRATGGCRGCRTCGTCGCCGGTGAKCARCAGCCAGGGCTGGCGATAGCGCCAACGAAAACCGTGTCGCTGCTGCAACTCCTGGCGAAATGGCCCCAGCAGTCTTGGCTCAGATCCCTTCCGGTCACTGATGGCGAGAATGCTCGCTTGCGTCGTGCCAGCCATCTCCGATTTCCGAAGACTTAACCACTTGCTCAATGTATGCAGGGCATCCCACCAGCGGCCCAGACGATCCAACGACGCGACAATCGCCAGCACAATGGCGCCAACAGCGACCACTGATAGCCAGAAGCTCCGCGCTTCTGGCGTCTTGATATCAGCGTACTCGCCCCACATCCAGATGGCACCGGCGAATACCAGTGCGAGAACGAGTATCAAGGTGAGGTCGATCTGCAGCTTCTTCATTGTTCGGGAGATACGTTCATGCCCATGCTCTGAACTCAATCGGGATACTTGATGCCCTCACGCCAGTCRCACGGCGTTCTCAGACATCCATGTAAGACGCGTGCTGCGACGGTATCAGTCGAGGGCTTGGATCACACCGGCAGACACAGAGGTCATCGCTCAATGCGGCTTGTCGCCCGTCAGGCCCCGTCATCGACAGGCGTGGCCCGACACAAACGATCCGTCCCATCGTTTTGCAGGCTGGACACCACACCGGATCGCCCTCATAAGCCTGCTCGCGATCTCCCACCTTGTCGTCCCCATCCCCACCTTCAACGGTTCCACCAGAGGTTGTCGAATCACCCCTCGTGATGTCGTAACGTCTTATCAAAATCAGCTCCTTGTTTGCCATCTCTCGGCCTGTATCGATACAGGAACCCTCTCCAGTTCGTGCCTTGGCGACTCCGTCGCAAAATCAGACGAATACTGTGCGGTCAGACTGGCTCAGTCTCGCGCGATACCGAACGCACGACCGCAGAATCCACACCGTCAGGCTGGCCAGCAAAGACGATCTGACTTTGGACGTCACCGGATAGCGAACCCGCAGCGCAGGCTATCGCGAGCCAGGGTGCCGCAGCGCCAGCATGCCCGACGGTCTGGTCGAGGTCTGTAGGCCGGACGGTCAGCCCAAGACGCATGGCAGCCTCGCGCAACACCCCCGCCTGCGTTGCATCGAGGCCTGTCTGCCAACCACCGGGAATGTCCGCGGCAGTGACATCGCCCCATTTCACGGCATGCGACAAAGCGCCGTCGGACTGGTCGAACGGACCGCGTACCGGGCGATGCAGGGTTGCCTCAGACACCACATGGAGCCGGCCAGCCTGTTCGCCTGGCATGAGAAGAAGAGCGGCTCCCGCTTCCGTCGCGCCGACGGGCGGCGTCTTGCTCAGCACCGGATACAGTTGAATGGCGACAATCAATCTCGCCTCGCGCCCTTCGCCACCAGCAGCCTGATCAAGCCAACTGTCGAGAACATCGAGGCCGGCAGGCTCAGTCTCCTCGGCGAGGCGCATATCTCGAAGTTGACGTTTTCGCCAGCATTCTTGCCAGAGCGCCACATAATCCTTGCGAAGCAATCCTCCCGACACCCATAGACAAACACTAAGATCGACCCGCGAAGGCAAGGACTGGATGCGGTTGGCAAGATCGTCAAGCAGTTCCGAATACAACCATCGCGTCACCTTGCAATGACGGCGATCATCTGCCTCCTTTCCACCAGGATCAAGCGGTACGCCAGGCACCACCAGCCAGCGAGCCTTTGTAGGAGCGCCGTCTCTCGCGATCGGCTTTTGCGTCTCCAGCCTGACAGTACCTGCCCTTATGGCGCCAGTTGCGTTCTCGCTCTGGTCCGACGAAAAACGATGGGCCGCGCCGAGCAAGGCCAAGGGACGCGCAGCCAAGGCGAAGACGCACTCGTTGTACCTGCGGATCACTTCGTTGCGCATCAGAACGTCAAGTCTGTGACCCTCATGATAGCTATACCGGAACAGCAATATCGACGCAGGTATCCCCACCGGGAACAGGATCAGGGTTGCCCAGAATCTCCACGTGTGCGTGGGCAGATGCTTCGGCCATGACAGGAGGATCACGAATGCGCACGCCAGCACCATGACGAGAAACACGATCGCCCAGACTGGCCGCGATGGAGAATTGCCGGGCTCCGGTTCTTCCTTCGGCAAAAGCGAGAAATCAACAGCCATGGCATCCCGCGCAGCGCGGACCGAGATTGGATTTCAGTTCGTTCACTGTTCTGTTCTCCTGTTACGTTACTGGCTTTGAGGGATGTCAGAATCCGTTCGGACGCGGGCGCAAGGTTCGTGAGACCACGTCCCATAGCGCAACGGCCTCGCCCTCGGTCAGCGATGCCTTTTCGATAGGATCGCGTAGCACTCTATTCTCAGATCCAGTATCCATTTCCAAGATGACCAAGGGCGCTTGCGCACTGCCGATCCTGGAATTCGCCTCCAGCGCCAGATGGTGTCCAGGCACACCTCGCGTGGTTATCCCCGCCATCAGCCATTCCTCTGCCGGCAAGCCAGGCAAGTCCACCGGCCCCATTCGAATCGTGCGGCCCTCTCTTTCCTTGAGCGCCGCGTTGATGCTGTCGCCACGTTGCAGCAGCGTGGTTTGCTCTCGAATATCGGAATTCGTCTCCAGACCGACACTAACGTCGATCTTGTCATGCAGCACGAATTGGGTCCAAAGGTTTTCCGTGGCACCGGCCTTGCCCGGCAGGAACCCACCAAAAAAGCACACCCCGGGCTCGGACGGAATCTCACTTTCCGGACGGCCACGCACACGTTTCAGCAGGTCGAATACGCGGGCGCGCAGTTCCGGAACGATGTTCTTGGGAGTGATTAGCTCGACAAGCGAGTCGTTGGTTTGATCCGGGTTGGTGTAATCCCACCCCTCCGTTCTCATCTTGATCTGAAAGCCCCGGTCCCACTTGTAAGCTTCGATGACCCGGCTGGCTGGATGAGCAAGAACATCGCCCCGATGAATGAAATATCTTGTAGCTGCACCCGACACCTCACCGCTTGCATACAGGAACGGGTAAGCATCGGCACTCCTGGTACCTTTCAACTCCGCTTCGCGTGAGGTGACCTCCCGCTGAAACTGATCCTCCGGCATTGCCATCGCCTCAAGAGGAATCTGGTCCACCGTGAGGTTTCCAAACACAAACACATCAGCCGGCATGTCAATCAGGTAGCGTCCCACGCAGCGCGGACCGAGATTGGCTGTTAGTTCGTTCATGGTTTTTCTCTCCTCTTGCGTCAATGGCTTGGGCGGATTGCAGGCTGTCAGACATAGCGCGAAACATGCGATGGCCACCACGGTTGCTTTCTTCATGACTTGTAGGCCATCGAGGTCTTCGCAACGCCACAGGCAATCTTGGTGATCGCCCAAAGGGCAAAAAGCTGTTGGGACCTGTTCTTGTATGCACCTTCGTGATCGACGCCCGGATATGGCACACAAGCCTTGACTCTTCGGCCTGGGGCGGCGCCGGATCGGATTGGTACCGTGCCATCTCCGTTCTCGCCGGCCCCCTTCAAAATGAAGCTTGTCGCCAACGGTCTGCCGCCAGTGTGCTGGTGCACTGTCTGTTCGCCCTTCCCCGGATCGTGCAAGACCTGTCCGGCCGCGAGATCGTCAACTTTGGGATACGCATCGAACAGCCGGAGAGCACTGGAGATTCTCCGCTCCCAGACCACGTCGCCCCATGTCTTATGACCTGAATCGTCTCCATAGAATGCGTAAGTGGTTGCGTGGTACTTCCCACTGATCTCCGCTTGGAATACTTTGACTTGACGCTCAATAAGATCCACAAATCCGATCCAGTCCCGATCAATCGTCGCCTTCTTCGGATCCAGCGGATTGATCAGCTTGTCATCGCAAAGGCCCCACCACTTGCCGCGGACGGTATAGATCTCCTTGTACGGGTCTGCCTTGGGCAAGCCGACAGTACTCTTTCCGTCCTTGAGCTTGAGCCAACCCATCCCGTACTCCGGGCTGGGCAACAACTGCAGGGGCCCGGGTGATTGCGCGAACACAGCAGTCATCTCCGCGGCGTTGGCGCCCAAGACGATCCCTTCCGGCATCTCCGTGCCGGCCTTCACCCGTTTATAGGCTGTAGCCGAACCCGTGGCGGGCATTACGCCGTGCACGATCCCCAGCACGTTCTTGTTGCCACCCATCAGTTCGGAGTAGTAGCGAGATACCAGGCCGCCCATCGAATGCGTCACGATGATCACGTAGTCGCACATATAGCCCTTGCTCCGGTAGTACGCCATGAACTCCTGGATCTTCCCGTCCAATCGCTTTGCAGACTCTGCATTCGATTGGAGCCAGTTGTAACCTACGGCATGCAAGGGGAGCTGGTATTTATAGGAGAGTGCCACCTCATTGTGGGTTAGCAACTCGACGCCAGGTGCATTGGCCACAAGGGTCTTCATCAGGCGCGCGCGCTCGCCCGTCTTGCACTGATCGGCGTCGTTGAGCGCATTCTCGAGCCAGGGTAGAAACGTGCCATAGCTCATGAAGCCGACCTCACCCCACCCGCGGCGCTTCAGTTCGGCATCGTTCTGGCGCGTGCCTTGCGGGATGGCTCCATCGGCATAGACCTGGGTTTTTTTGGGATCAAGGATCCGCTTTCGTGTATCCGGACCTCTGTTCGCCCACGCCTTCGAGACACTCCCCTTCCCGTTTACGAGCCACACGTGTTTTCCGTCATCACCCATCAAGTTCGTGCCCATCACACCTGGCACAAAGATCACGGGTATGATCCTGTCGGGCACCATGTGACATACGGCAATGCTGTCGTCGGACGGCGACATGACGGACGAGTAGTGCACCGAGCCATCATCGGCTATGGAGGGTGGGATAACGCGTTCAACGGTGGCCATACGAAGTTGCTCCGGTTTGCTTCTGCGTGATTGTGGTTGTGAGGTGCACTGCGCGCCAACGCGACTCATTCCGGATCGATGCGCAGGCGCAGTCCATCCACGAAAAGACTCTTCTGCAGCCCCGTCTTTCCTTCGGCATCGGTGGTGCCACGGATCACACTGCCGTCTTCGCGAATGATGGAGAACGTGCGATTGCTGACGGGCTGACCATCGAAGGGCCATCTGAGCATGTATTGCTCATCAAAATTGGCGTGCTTCCACGTATTCATCGATTCGGCGAGCGAAGCCGGCCCCTGACGGCTGTACGCGGCCGCCTTGATGGTCCGGTCACCGCGCGTGCCGTCCTCAATGCCCGTCGACGACAGGCGAAGATAGGAGCCACCGCACTTGAGCAGCAGCTCCTCCCTGGCCTCGATCACGACGCACCCGTTTGCACTGCTGATCGTCATGTTCTTGTCCGACAGCAGGCGCATCTCATCGCTCTGCGCCTGAATCTCGACCTTGCCCTTAGCAGCAAACAGCTTGATGCCGAGTTTCTGCGCGAACACGGACACCAGTTCGCCCGCCGCAACCGTAAAGCGCTTGAGTACGCTGATGTCGGCATGACCGCCAGCGGTGGCGATCAGGTTTTGAGCGGCCGTCAGTTGCAAGTCGGCACCCGAGGCCAGCGCCAAGCCCGCCGGTGCGCTGACAAGTATCCCGGCCTTCTTCAGCGCCGTCAGCGTATCGTTGAGCAAGGCTTTCTGCCGGTTGTAGTCCGCGGCCACCGCTTGTGCCGCGTTGGCGGCCGAAGCCAATGCTTCGCTCTGCTGAAGGGCTTGCTGCAGCAGGCTCTGCGCTGCCTCCATATCGAGTTGCTGACCGCCGGCGTTCGGCTGGTCATCCGCCGAAACGAACAGCCCCTTGCCGCCGCGAATCGCGCCCCAGCCAGAAGTACGCAGCTCGAACCCTTCGCCGCGCTTCTTGCGTTCGCCGTTGACCATATGCCCCAGGGTCAACTGGCTCTTGCCCGAATGCTCGGTGGAAAGCTGTACGTGTTCCTCGTCCTCCCAGTCTTCCAGTTCGACCTTGTTGCCGCTCTGCGTATGGATGACATTGCGCGACTGCAAGCGGTCCTGGTTGGTGATCAGGTCGACATGCTGGCTGTTGTGATGGAAATGCGCGATATACGGCTTGTTCGGATTGCCGTCGTGGAACGCAATCGCCGCCTCGGTCCCATCCAGCGCCGGGAAGTGAAAGCCCGTCCGGTGAGCCCCGGCAAATGGCTTGGCCGAACGCAGCGGTACGCTCTCGCCGCCTTTTGGCCATTCATCGAAATCCAGGTCGAAGCGGACCGTGTAGTGGCCCACCTGCGTCAGGTAGGCGTACTTGTACTGGCCCGGCGAGGTGATGCGCGCGCTCAGCGTGCCGTGGATCCGCGCCCATTTTTCTTCATGCAGCGGCAGCCGGAAATGCCGGTCGGACGGGATCGCCTTGTAGGTGTTACGGTAGGCCTGGTCGCGCGCGCCGCTGTGCCTGACCTCGATGATCACCTGCCCGTTGGGCGCATCCGGCAGGACCTCGTCCATGCGCAGGATGCGCCCCGAGTGTAGAGCCCGCACATTGCTCGCGCCCTCGTAGACCACCTGCCAGGCGATTGCTGCCTCGTGGCGCAACTGGGCCTCCCATTTGGCGCCGTCCTTGTCCAGGTGATGGCTCCCAAAGACATAGGACTCGCCATAGGTCGTCTTGCCCTTGCGGGCGATGTTCGCCTCGGCATGGATACGCTCCCAGGACTGCTCGGGGTTGTAGTCCGCGACGCGGACCGATTCCGGCACCGTCTGCGCGCGGGTCTTGAGATCGGTCACAGCCTCGGCGCCAGACTCCAGCCCCGCGGTTTCGCGGAAAGGCACCCGCAACTCCGGCAGATAAATGTAGTGGTCGATGTCGTCGCCAAATACCACCATCTCGCCGAACTTTCCCAGGGCGAAGTAGCTGTAGAGCCCTTCCTGCTCCATCAACAGGCGGATGTAGGCCCAGTCGGACATCTGGTACTGGAGGCGGAACTTGTGCTGCGGATACTTGCGGCGCGTCTTGAAGGAAAACTGATGACCTTTCAGGTCATGTCGCCGCAGGATTGCCTCAATGATCTGCGGGGCGGTCTGGTGTTGATAGACGCGGCTCGCGCGGGTGAGTTTCAGCCGTGCGACGAGCGGCTCGACCACGATCTCGTAGCTGCTGAAGTCATGAGTCTGCTTGGTCTGGCTGAAGCGCATGATGCAGCCTGCAAACTTGCGCGGCTCCGTCCCGTCTCCGGGATCGATCAGGAACGTCGCGTCCTTGCCGAGATAGTCGGCCCGCTCAAGCGGCAAGGGGTGCGTCAGCTGGATGGTGACGGTATAGGGCTCGCCCATGCGCTCCACCGCTTCGAATGACACCACCGACAGCTCGGCGGCGCTGGCCGTGCCGGGCACCTCGAGGAAGTAAGCCTGGCACCCGGTCAATCCCTTGAACGGCGCACTGCCGTATGTCCTCCGTTGTTCATCCGGATCCGTCATGGTTTCCGCTCCGTTGTCGGCGTGATCGATGCTGACGCAGGACTTTAAACG
>NZ_JBFTLX010000238.1:0-11307 GCF_056396665.1 Cupriavidus sp. 05T313
CAGGATGTTGCCGCACAGGATGTTGCCGCAGCCTACGCCGCTCCACCCGTATCTCGTGGCGCCACCACGCGTTGAAGTCATACACATAGACGAAGCCTTCGTGTTCGCGGAGACGAAACGCAGTCAGTGGCAGTTCGTTTGCCGCGGTGGAGAACTGCAAGACGGCCTCATGAGCTTTGCCGTAACGCCTGCCACGAATGCTGAACGTGTGCAGATGCTCGTCGGCCCAGCCCATGACTACCTGGATGACATTGTGCAATTGTCCGAGCGTCAAGTGCTCAGGAACGAGGACGCGTCGCCAAACCGGCGGGCTCAGGGCGCTCAGAGCAATTCGAAGTTGAAGGACGGTGATCGCCGGCCCAGGAACGGAAACCATGCGCGCATTTTAGGTGCCTCATTGGCCTCTCGGCGGTGGTCCGGTAGTTCGCCCCCGTTTTGGCGCGGTCTCCTCTTCAGGACCGTCCGGTCGATGGCCGATCATCGGCTGCCTCAATTAAGCTGCGCGTCGATCGCAGATAGGTGAAAGATCGGCCGCCACGGAAAGCCAAATGGTATCTGTTAGATACCTATCTGGTATCGGTTAGGTAACCCCAAGCGTTCTCTGTCCCCTCGAATTGCCACCCGCCGAGTCCACCACGTTCGTCACGCAGTGCCGCTGGCAGTGGGATCGCGCTCCGGGCCCGCCACCACGCCGGCATCATGCAGCCGGCCTATGGCGGCGCCGTCCAGCCCCAGGATTTCATGCAGTACCTGGTTGGTATGCGTGCCCAGCAACGCGGCCGGCAAAGTTGCCTCGCGCTCGATCGACGGAACCCGCACGGCCGCTCCGGCCGCAAGATGTTCGCCGATCCCTGGCGTCGCAATGCGCTCGAACACCGGATTGGCAAGGCTGACACGCGGATCGCCGGCCAGCAACTCGCCGACCGTGCTGTAGCGGCCCCAGCAGACCTTGCGCGCTTCCAGAAAACGCTCCGCCTCGGCCTGCGTGCGGGTGGCAAACCAGGGTGCGACCAGCTCGGCAATGGCCTCGCGGCAGGCAAACCGATCGGCCTCGTCGCCCAGGTTCAGGCCGGTACGCTGCTCCAGCGCAGTCACCTGCCCGGCAATGCCGCAAGCCTCCACCAGCGCTTTCCATTGCCCGGCCGAGATCGCTGCCACCATCAGGCGGCCGCCGTCCAGCGTGCCGAAGTCGCGGCCGAAGGCACCATACAGGTGGTTGCCGATCGACGGCCGCTCCTGCTGCAGCAATTCGGCCTCGGCCAGCAGGCCAAGATGCGACAGCATGGTGAAGGCCATGTCCGACAGCGCCAGCTTCAGCTCCGCGCCTGCGCCCGTGCGCCGGCGCTGCTCCACCGCCGCGACCACGGCAAAGGCGGCCTGGTACGCGCAGGCAATGTCCCACGCCGGCAGCACATGGTTGACCGGCCTCTCACGCGACCCGCCGCCGGTGACAGCCGGATATCCGGTGGCGCAATTAACCGTGTAGTCCACCGCCGTGCTGCCGTCGCCGTTGCCCTGGATGGTGCAGCTGATCATGTCCGCGCGCCGCGCGGCCAGCGCCTCGTGCGCGAGCCACGGCGTGCCGATATTGGTCAGCAGCACGCCCGCATCCGGCCCTGGCGCCGTCGCCAGCGCCTGCACCAGCTCGCGCCCTTCGGGCTTGCGCAGGTCAACCGCGATGCTTCGCTTGCCCTTGTTCAGCGCGGTCCAGTACAGGCTGCGCCCTTTGCCGTCGGCCTGCGGCATGCGCGGCATGCGCATGTAATCGATGCCGCCGCCGATCATGTCCACGCGGATCACGTCTGCGCCGAACTGCGCCAGCGTGAGGCCGGCCAGCGGCGCCGCGATGAAGGCCGAGCTTTCGATCACGCGCAGCCGGTTGAGGAAGGGGTAGGTCATGGGGGCGGTCCGGTTCGTATTGGCTGCGGCGTCAGGCGCGTTCGAACACGGCGGCGATGCCCTGCCCGCCGCCGATGCACATGGTTTCCAGCCCATAGCGCGCGCCGCGCCGGCCCAGCTCATGCATCAGCGAGGTCATGATGCGCACGCCGGTGGCGCCCACCGGATGGCCCAGCGAGATGCCGGACCCGTTGACGTTGAAGCGCTCCGGATCGTTCCAGCCCCAGCCCTTGGCGCAGGCCAGCGCTTGGCAGGCAAAGGCTTCGTTCAGCTCCACCAGGCCCATGTCGTCGAAGCCCAGCCCATTCTTGCCGAACAGCTTCTTGACAGCCGGCACCGGGCCGATGCCCATGTGCGACGGCTCGCAACCGGCCACGGCCCAGCTATGCAGGTAGCCGATGGGCTCCAGGCCGAGTGCTTCCAGCTTGTCCTCGGTCACGATCAGGCAGGCGGCAGCGGCATCGTTCTGCTGGCAAGCATTGCCCGCGGTGACGATGCCGTCCTTCATCAGGGGCTTGAGCCGCGCGAGCTGCTCGATGGTGAGATCGCCACGGATGCCCTCGTCCTCACTCACGATCAGCGCCTCGCCCTTTCGTTGCGGCACGCTGACCGGCACCACCTCCTGCGCGAACTTGCCGCTGGACCACGCGGCGGCGGCGCGCTGGTGGCTGCGCAGCGCAAAAGCGTCGGCCTCCTCGCGCGAGATGCCGTAGTCGCGCGCCAGGTTCTCGGCGGTCTCGATCATGCCGGAGATACGGCCAAAGCGGGATTCGGGCTGCGAGCGCTCGCGCCCGCGCTCCAGGCGGTCATGGAACTTCACGGTGCCGGCGCGCTTGCCCCAGCGCATGTCGGTGGTGTAGTACTCCACGTTGCTCATGCTCTCGACGCCGCCGGCCATCACGACATCGGCGGCGCCGGTCTGCACCATCATCGCAGCCGTGGCGATGGCTTGCAGGCCGCTGCCGCAGCGGCGGTCCAGCTGCATGCCGGCAACGCTGATGGGAAAGCCGGCCTGTAGCGCCACCCAGCGGCCTGTGCAAGGCACTTCGCCGTTGGCGTAGGAATGGGCGAACACCACATCCTCGATGCGGGCCGGATCCAGGCCCGTGCGCTCGACCACGGCGCGCGCCACGGTGGCGCCGAGTTCTTCCACGGAGATGCTGCGCAGGCTGCCGCCGAACGCGCCGATCGGCGTACGCAGCGGGGAGACGATTGCGGCTCGTTTCATGATGGCGTCCTTTGTTCTTGATGCAGTTCGTCAGTGCCGAACCGCGGGGTTTCCCTGGCGAAGAAGGCACGTACGCCTTCCTGCGCTTCCTTGGAACTGAAGACGCGGTCCGACAGCGGCAGTGCCCGCCGCATGGCCTCGTCTTCGGTAGTGTCAAAGCTCAGGTCGATGGCCTGCTTGCACAGCGCCAGCGCCAGCGGCGGGCGCTGCGCCAGCGTGGTGGCCAGCGCCAATGCGGCTTGCAGCGCCTGGCCCGGCGGCGCCACGCGATTGACCAGGCCCCAGGCCAGCGCGGTGCCGGCGTCGATGGCCTCGCCCAGGAACATCAGCTCCTTGGCACGCCCTTCGCCCACGCGACGCGTGACGCGCACCGGGCCGCCGCTGCCGGGGAACACGCCCAGCTTGATCTCGGGCAGCGCGAAGCGCGCCGTCTCGTCCGCCACGATCAGGTCGCAGCAGACCGCGATCTCCAGGCCGCCGCCAAACGCCAGGCCATTGACCGCCGCCACCGTCGGCTTCGGGAAATCGTCCAGCCGCCCGAACACCGCATGCTGCAAGGCAAGCTTGCCCGGCACGATCTGCCCGGGCCGCATCAGCGGCCGGAACTCGGCGATATCGGATCCCGCGCAGAAGGCACGGGTGCCGGCGCCGGTCAGCACCACGGCGCGCACGGCGGGATCGCGTTCCAGCGCGTCCAGGGCACGGTCAAGCGCCTCGGTCAGGCCGCGGAAGACCACGTTCAGCGGCGGGTTGTCCAGCATCAGCGTGGCAATGCCGTCTTTGGCGGAGCAACGCACCGGCCCTGCCGAGATCTCAGCCATAGCGCCCACCGGTCACGTGCAGCACTTCGCCGGTAATGAAGCTGGCGCGCTCCGAAGCCAGGAAGGCCACTGCATCGGCGATGTCGCCCGGCCGGCCAACCCGCTTGATCGGCTGCGCGGCGACAGCCCGCTCCTTGATGGTCTCGTAGGTGGGCAAGGCCTGCACCATCTCGGTTTCCATGAAGCCAGGCGCCACGCAATTGACCGTCACGCCGTAGCGCCCTTCCTCCAGCGCCAGCGCCTTGGCCATGCCGATCAGCCCGGCCTTGGCCGCCGCGTAGTTGGCCTGCGTGGGATTGCCGAGGTGCGCGCGCGAGCTGATGTTGATGACCCGTCCCCAGCCCTGTTCGATCAAGCGCGGCATCACGGCCTTGGTGGCCAGGAAGGCGCCCTTGAGCATGACCTCCATCACCAGATCCCAGTCCTCCTCGGTCATCTTGACGAGGTACTTGTCGCGTGGAAAGCCGGCGTTGTTGACCAGGATGTGCACCCCGCCAAAATACGCGACGGCTTCATCCACCAGCCGCTGCACGTCGGCGCTCTTGGTGATGTCCGCGACGATGCAATGCGCCTGCAAGCCGTCGGCGCGCAGCGCGGCGGCCGTGGCTTCGGCCTGCTCGCGCAGAATGTCCGTGATCACCACCTTAACGCCCTCTTGCGCCAAGTGGCGTGCCGTAGCCGCGCCCAGCCCGCGGGCCGAGCCCGTGACGATGGCGACTTTGTCCTTGATCTGTAGATCCATTCGGTTCTCCTCGGAATACGTGTATCGGGATGACTGCGCAAGCAGCGTCAGATTGGAGCGGGCGGCTGGCCCAGGTCCACGCGCCCGGCGTTGAGCACCACCACACCGCGTTCCAGCGCCGTGGTGCGCAGCGACACCACCGGGCCATCGACCCAGATCGCCGTGCGCAGCGTTTCGCCGGGCAACACCGGGGCCGTAAAGCGCACCCGCATGCCGCGCACCGTCGCGGCGTCGTAGCCAAGCACGGTTTTCAGCACGGCGTGCATGGCGATGCCCATGGTGCAAAGGCCATGCAGGATGGGCCGTGAGAACCCGGCCGGCTGCGCCACCGCCGGGTCGGCGTGCAAGGGATTGAAGTCCCCGTTGAGCCGGTAGAGCAACGCAGCCTGCGGCAGCGTCGCCAGATCGCACACGGCATCCGGCTCGCGCTCGGGCATCCCATGCGGAGGCGGCGGCGAGCCCGCCGTGGCGCCGCCGGCGGCAAAGCCGCCATCGGCGCGCAGCATGGTTGTCTGGGTGACGGTGGCCAGCAGGTCACCGGTGGCCGCGTCATGCACCTGGCGCTCCTGCATCATCAACGCGCCTTTGTCCGGGCCTTTGTCGTATAGCGCGGTGACCTTGTTCCGGCCAACCACCCGGCCCTGCGCCGGCAACGGACGGTGCAGCACGAACGCCTGCTCGGCATGCACCAGCTTCTGCCAGGTGATGCCGGTGTCCGCTTGGTCGGCCCAGAAGCCGCTGTAGCCCAGCACGTTGACCAGCGTGGGCAGCGCCTGCAGGCCGCCGCGCGCGTGCTCATAGACGTAGCGCAACTGGCCCGCGTCCAGCGGATCGGCGCCCAGGCCGATGCCCAGCGCGTAGCACATGCTGTCGCGCGCGCTGTAAGCCTGCTCGACGGGCGCAAACTGGCGGCTGAGGAGTTGCTTGGGATCGAGAGGCATGGCGGATCTTCTGGTCGATGGTGATTGCGTCAGGCCTGCGCTGCGGCGCCGCGGATCATGTTGCGGGCGATGACAACCTGCTGGATCTGGGTGGTGCCTTCAAAGATGCGGAACAGGCGCACATCGCGGTAAAAGCGCTCGATGCCGCTGTCGGCCACATAGCCGGCACCGCCAAAGATCTGCACCGCGCGGTCGGCCACGCGGCCGCACATCTCGGAGGCAAACAGCTTGCAGCAAGCCGCCTCGCTGGAGACGTTCAGGCCGTCGTCGCGCTTGCGCGCGGTATCGAGCAGCATGCTGCGCGCGGCGTACAGTTCCGCCTGGCTGTCGGCCAGCATCGCCTGCACCAGCTGGAAGCTGGCAATCGGCTGGCCGAACTGGCGGCGCTCGGTGGCATAGCGCAGGGCATCGCGCAGCATCCGCTCGGCCACGCCCACGCAGACGGCGGCAACGTGGATGCGCCCCTTGTCCAATACCTTCATCGCGGTGCGAAAACCCTGCCCCGTGTTACCGGCGCCGCCGATAATGCGGCTGGCCGGCACCCGCACGTTGTCGAAGATCACATCGCAGGTATGCGAGCCGCGCTGGCCCATCTTGCGGTCCCGCTTGCCAAAGCTGATGCCCGGCGTGCCGGCGTCCACGATAAAGGCGGTGATGCCAGCCGCGCCCGGGATGGCGGCGTCCGTGCGCGCCATCACCGTGAAGATGCCGGCATAGGGCGCATTGGTGATATAGCGCTTGGTGCCGTTGATCACGTAGTCATCGCCGTTTGCGCTCGCGGTGRTACGCAGGGATGCGGTTCGGAGCCGGCCTCCGGCTCGGTCAGGGCGAACGAGGCCAGGATCTCGCCGCTGGCCAGGCGCGGCAGGAATGCCTGCTTCTGCGCATCCGTGCCATCCATCAGGATGCCTTGCGAGCCGATGCCGATGGTGGTGCCGATCAGCGAGCGGAACGCCGGCGAGGTCTGGCACAGTTCGATGGCGGCAAGCGCCTCTTCTTCGGTGGTGAGCCCCAGCCCGCCGTACGCCTCCGGGATGGTCATGCCACACAGGCCGAGATCCTTCATGCCTTGCACGATGCGCGGCGGGATCTCGTCGGTTTCGTCCACCAGGCGCTCGGCGGGCACCAGTTCCTCGCGCACAAAGCGCTGGATGCTGTCGAGCAGGGCGTTGAGGGTTTCGGCGTCGCGAATCATCGGGGCAACTCCGTCACCTCGATCACGGCGTCGACGGCAAAGGCGCCCTGTCCTTGCGGCATCGCAAACACCGGATTCAGGTCCACCGATTGCAGGCGCGGGCCAGCCTGGTGCGCAAACACAGACAGCCGCGCCAGCATGCCCGCCAGCGCCTTGATATCCACCGGCGGCTTGCCGCGCGCGCCCAGCAGCAGCGGCGCGCCCTTGATGGAGCGGATCATCTGCTCGGCCACGTCCTCGCCGAACGGGCAACGGTGCAGCACCACGTCCTTCATCACTTCCACAAAGATGCCGCCCAGCCCGAACATGGCCACCGGGCCAAAGACCGGATCGCGCTGGATGCCGAGAATGCACTCCACGCCGCCGCTGAGCTGTTTGGCGACCAGCACGCCTTCGAGGCGCGCGCCCGGCACGGCCTCCTTGCCGCGAGCAATCAACAGGCCGAAGCCGGCACGCACGCCCTCGGCATCGGTGATGTTCAGCAGCACGCCGCCGATCTCGGACTTGTGCTGGATGTCCGGCGACAGGATCTTGAGCACCACGGGATAGCCCAACGCCTCGGCCGCCGCCACCGTCTCGCTGGCCGTGGCGCAAGCGCGTTCCGGGGCCACGGCGATGCCGGCCTGCGCCAGCACGCGCTTGGCCTGCGCCTCGCTGGGCGTGCGTCCCGGCAGGTCCACAGCGGGCACCGCGGGCGGCGGCAAGCTGGGAGCCCGCTCAAACGCTTGCCCAAAGCGGCCCATGGCTTCGATGGCCACCACCGCGCGGGTGGGATCCTCGAATACGGTGAAGCCGTCGGCCTCGTACTCGCGCACACGCTCGGGCGAGGCCAGCACCGACAGCAGGTAGAGCCGGTCAGGATGCTTGTCGCGCACGCCCTTTAGCTGCTCGCGCAGGCGCGGCGCGATCGAGTCGGCGCCGCCTGTGTAGGTAAAGAAACCCAGCACCGACTGGTAGCCGCCCTCGGCCACCACCGCTTGCGTGAAGCGCCCCGCGATGGTCATGTCGTTCAGGAACTGCGCCGTGCAGTCCACCGGGTTGCGCGGCGCGGCAAAGGGCAGCAATGCTCTCAGGTGCTCCTGGGTCGCAGGGGGCATCTCCGGCATCGGCAAGCCGGCCACTTCCGCCGCGTCGGAAATAATGACGCCGGCGCCGCCGCTGACGGTAATCACGCCCAGGGAATTGTTGGCAGGATAGATGCGGCGCGTGGCCAGTCGTGCCACGTCGAGCATATGCTCGGTGGAGCGCGCCCGCACCACGCCGAACTCGGCCAGCACGGCCTCGGTCACCGCGTCGTTTCCGGCCAGCGAAGCAGTGTGCGACTGCGCCGCCGCGCTGCCCACCGCGCTGGTGCCAACCTTCATCATGACCACCGGCTTGCGCGCCTTGCGCGCGGCCTCCAGCGCCTGCATCAGGCGCTGCCCGTCGCGGATGCCCTCGGAGTAGACCGCGATCACATCGGTGTTGTCGTCGTCCACCATGGCGTGGACGATGTCGCCCAGGCTGATGTCGCTCTCGTTGCCGCTCATCACGCAGGCCGACACGCCGATGCCTGCATCGCGCGCAATGCCCAGGATGTGGCTGCCATACGCGCCGGACTGGCTGGCAATGCCGACCCGCCCCGCCACCGGAAAGCCCATTTCCACCACCGAGGTGAAGCTGCCGTAAAATCCGGTGCCGGGATTGACCACGCCCAGCGAGTTCGGGCCAAGCAGGCGCATGCCRTATTTGCGCGCCGAAGCCACCATGCGTTGCTGGATCTGCGCGCCCTCGTCCCCGGCCTCGGCAAACCCGGCGGAAAACACAATGGCCGCCGCCGTGCCGCGTGCCGCCAGTTCCGCTACCACGTCGGGCGCCAGCTTGGCGGCCACCGCCACGATGGCCACGTCCGGCGTCTGCGGAAGGTCGGCCACGCTGGCGTAGGCTTCCAGGCCCTGGATGGTGGCGCGACTGGGGTTGACCGGCATCAGGCGGCCCTGGTACCCCTGGCTGCGCATGTAGTCGATAGGCCGGCCGCCGATGCGCAGCGGATCGTCCGACGCGCCGATGACGGCGACGGAACGCGGGCGAAGGAGACGGACAAAGGGATTACGGTCTGGCATGGCGAGATCGCTTGCAAGAAAAACAGTGGCGGCGGAGAGGGACGAGGAAAAGAAAAGGAGCGGATCGGGCCGGCGCGGCAGTCGCCCCTGCCTTCGCAAATCTGGCTTATTCGACTTTGGCGCCGGACGTCTTGACGACCTTTGCCCAACGGTCGATCTCCGAGYGGATCAACGCGCCGAACTGCTCAGGCGTGCCCGGCGACGGCTCGAAGCCCTGCGCGCGCAGGCGCTCCTTCATCTCCGGCGCGTCCAGCGCCTTGTGGATCTCGGCGTTGAGCTTGTCAATGATCGGCTTGGGCGTGCTTGAGGGCGCCATCAGCCCGTTCCACGCCAGGGTCTCGAAGCCTGGCACGCCGGACTCTGCCACCGTTGGCACATTCGGCAGCAGCGGCGAGCGCTTGGCGCCGGTGATGGCGATCGCACGTAGCTTGCCGCCATTGACCTGCGGCAGCGCCGAGAACATCAGGTCCATCACCAGCTGGGCATTGCCCGCCATCACGTCCGCCATGGCAGGCGCGCTGCCGCTGTACGGGATGTGGGTCATCTTCACCCCGGCCATCGAGCTCAGCAGCTCGGTGGCCAGGTGCGTGGACGAGCCGTTGCCCGCCGAGCCGAAGTTGATCGATCCCGGCTTGGCCTTGGCCGCGGCGATCACGTCCTGCACCGTCTTGTAAGGCAACGACGGGGTCACCATCACCAGCATCGGGCCGCGCGTGAGCTCGCTCACCGGCGTGAGATCGGTCTTGATGTTGTAGCGCAGGTTCTTGTAGAGCGAATGGTGGATCGAATGCCCGGTCGTCACCAGCAGCAGCGTGTAGCCGTCGGGCGCCGCGCGGGCCACCTGTTCCGCGCCCAGGTTGCCGGAGGCGCCGGGCTTGTTTTCGACCACGAACGGCTGGCCCATGCTGTCACCCAGCTTCTGCGCCAGCAGGCGTACCACGATGTCATTGGTGCCACCCGGCGGGTAAGGCACGACGATCTTGACGGGCTTGGCAGGAAAAGTCTGCGCTAAGGTAAGCGCGGGCAAGGTGAGCGCGGCGGTGGCCGCAACGGCAGCGGCAAGCCAGCGTTTCGTGCTGATCATCGATTGTCTCCGGTCTGAGGTCAGGCGCGGCCAAACGTGTGCCTGGCGCCCTCGGCTTCTTTGTGCCTGTTTCAGAAACAATCGTAAGCAATGCCATATACTTAATCCAATACTTTACATGCACCGAGCTATACACGAGGTATATGGATGGACCTGCGTCAACTCAAGCAATTCGTCGCCGTCGCCGAGACCAGCAGCTTCAGCCGGGCGGCAGAGCGGCTCTTCATGGCACAGCCGCCGCTTTCCGTCGCCATCCGCAAACTGGAGGAAGAACTCGGCACGCCCTTGTTCGAGCGCACTGCCCGCGGCGTACGGCTGACCGCCCCCGGCGAAGCCGCCCTGCAAGCCGCCAGGAAATGCCTGCAGAATGCGGAAGAAGTCAGCGCGGCCGCGCGTGCGACCGCCAGCGGCGAAGCCGGACGGCTACGCATCGGGTTTATCGGCTCGGTCACGTTCGGGTTGCTGCCGCGGCTGATACAGGCGTTCACCAAGCGCCACCCGCATGTCAAGCTGGAATTGCGCGAAGGCACCAACCTCGAACTGCTATCGCTGGTGGAAAGCGGCGAGCTTGACGTGGGTTTCGTGCGCGTGCCCACCGCCCGCCCGGAGAACGTCCGCTTCCAGCTGATCCAGACCGACGTATTCTGTGCCGCGCTCCCGCGCGGCCACGCCCTGGCCAAGCAGAAGCAGGTCGCCTTGCACGACCTCGCCGACTACCCCCTGATCGGCTACACGCCCTCACGCGTGGGCGGCCTGCAAGCCGCGGTGTCGCACCTGTTCGCACGCGCCGGCATCAGCCCCTACATCGCGCAGGAAGCCGTACAGGTGCAGACCGTGGTAGGGCTGGTGGATAGCGGGCTCGGGATCGCCCTGGTGCCGTCTGTCAACRCATCCCACTCATCGGGCCGCGTGGTATTCCGCCCGATCTCCGACCTGCCGCCGGATGCGTCGATCGGCATTTCGCTGGCGTATCACGCGCTGGACGAAACCGCTGTCACGCAACGTTTTCGCGAGAGTATCGAGGCGACGACGGAGAAGGCGCCTGGGGCCAGGCGGGAGGTAGTTAAGCGGAGCGGAGGTAGGCGCCAAGGGTAGCGCGGCCGGCCTACGGCTACACGGACTTCGCCCATAGCAACTAGGAGCAATCGTACCTTTCGTGCCTGTATGGACCCGACGCCTTTTGCAAGCTTCTTGTTCGTGATGTCGAAACGGTCTGCATGCATGTATCCGGCTTGCACTTGGACGATAGCCGAAGCACGCCCGCAGCCTCGATGAGATCCGCGCACCCTGTCCTT
>NZ_JBFTLX010000239.1:0-15466 GCF_056396665.1 Cupriavidus sp. 05T313
GCTGACAGGCAAGCGCTTCGATGAAGTATTTCAGGCGATTCCCGCTGATTTGGTGGAACGCTGGGCGCAGGACGCTTCGTGAGCCGACGCCCATACACGTTCCGCCATGTGACAGAACGGCTGCGGACGGATCAAGCCAACGTCTGCTTCGACGGAATTTTCCGTTGAGCAAAATGCCATCGGAGGAGATCAGCCAAAAAGCGCTTATTCTTATTAGCTGCACCGCGCTTTTTAAGCAGTTTCCGCGTAGATTCATACTTGTCCTATATCTATCGAATAGGCCTCCATGCTATTAATCACGGCAGACTGCCTTATTGATCGCTATCACCACAATTGGCAGTCAGCCAGGCAGAGGCAAAAGGCACGGGAAGCGCGCCTTTAAATTGGTGAATTCGCCTTTGCAGCCTATTTCTCCCCAACAGGGGCATGGAGATCAAATTGGACCGAGGAATCAAAGACGAAGGCTTCGTTAGCCGCGCGCTGGAAATTGCGGATCACGGCTGCGGGCGCTGGGTCGCCAATCAAAGCTGTTTCAATCATCCGGCCAGGCATCCGCTGGAGCCTATGGTGAAGGCGGCGATTGTGACGGCAGTAGCGATCTATGTAGAGAAATTCCGCTGGCCGGAAGAAGAGCTGGCCAGTGCCTTGGCCATCGTTACCGTAGGGGACGCGCAGGTTTTGATCGATCGGCTCTTTCCGAACATACCCAAGCCGTAATGCCGCGCAATTCTTGTATGTAAGAAAGCCGCCCGCGGGCGGCTTTTTTGATTAAACCACGATCTCCCCGGACATCTGCGGCTTGCGCACCAATAACTCGGCCAGTTTTTTCAATGCAGCCGCGAGGTGAGAGCGCGCTTCGACACCGCCCAGCGAGATACGGATCGCGTTGGGCGGCATGGACCCGGAATAAAACGCTTCAGAGGCGGTGACCCGCAAATCCTCAGCCCGCGCGGCCTGCGTCAGCGCCTGGGACGTCCAGTAACTCGGCAACTGATGCCAGACATGTATGCCGCTGGGCGGCGCCTGGTCCACGCTCGACAGCAACTGCCGTGCAAGCTCCCGCCGCGCGAACGCTTCCGCGCGGATCCCGGCCAGCAGCTGGGCTGCGGAGCCTTCATGAATCCACTGTGTGGCCAGCGCGGTCGACAATGGCGTCGACATCAGCGCAAAGGAGCGCAGCGCGGCCAGCACGCCCGCCCGGCTGCGCGCATCGGGCAAGCGGATGTAGGCGGTCCGCAGTCCCGGACTCAGGCATTTCGATAGCGTGGAGACGTAGTAGACCTGGCCCGGCGCAAAGTGGGCCACAGGCGGCGGTGCATTGCTGCCGAGCAGCCAGTAAGGATCGTCTTCGATGATCCAGGCGCCGCACGTTTGCGCAGCCAGCGCGAGATCGCGGCGGCGATGCCCGGGCATGGTCCGCGCGGTCGGATTCTGGATGGTCGGGTTCAGGTAGATCGCGCGCGCGCCATGCTCGCGGCATGCTTGCTCCAGCGCATCGGGCCGCATTCCTTCGTCATCGGAGGCCACGGTCACTACGCGCCTCCCGAGCTGTTCGGCCGCCGCGCGCAAACCCGGATAGATCAGCGGCTCCGCGATGATCGCCTCGCCGGGCTGCGTGAGCGTGAGGATCAGCGCCGCCAGCGCGGCCTGGGCGCCGGGGCAGGCAATCAGTTGTTGCGGGCTGACCGGTTCCAGCATCGGCTTCAGCCACATGGCACCGGCGGCCCGGTCCGCTTTGCTGCCGCCACCGAGCTGGTAGGTCATCAGCAGGTGCGCATCGGACCGCAACAACACCTGCGACAAGCCGCGCTGCAACATGTCATGGAAGTCCACGCCGGCAGGGGGCGGCGGCACGTTCATGCTCAGGTCGACCATCTGCGCCAGTTCGACCTTCGGCGCGGCGACGAACGTGCCCAGCGCCCCGCGCGCCTCGATCAGGTTGCGCCGCTTGGCCTCGGTGAAGGCCCGCGTCACCGTGGTGAGATCCACCCCGAGCTGCCCGGCCAGGGTGCGTTGCGGCGGCAGGCGGTCCCCCGGGTTCAACTGCCCTTCCCCCACCGCGCGCTCTATGAAGCCAACGATCTGCTGGTAGCGCGCACCCTCGCCGCGCACGAAGGCGGTCGACCAGTCAGGTCCGGCCACTTCGCCTTGTATGGATTCCGTTTGACGCATTTTCCTTGATGTATGGCCTTTGTCTTACATTATCATGCGCCGCAGCATCACACAAATCCATACATTTAACGCTTTGTATGCGTTTCCCGCCGTCCGGGCGGATTTCCCTTTCTCGCAATGGTTTCCAGCGTGCTGTGGCAGGCGGTCTCGACGCGTGCGCCGGTTATGTGATGCATAACCAAGGTATGTCTTATGCGTAACTTATTGGCCGGCGCAAGCCATGCTGTCCGGCGCGATTCCAACAACAGGCACAGGCTGAACAACACAGGCAAGGGCTCGCTGCGCTGCGCGGGGCTGCTCCTGGGTGCCGGAGCCATGTTCCTGCTCAGCGGCTGCCAGCTAGAGCTGCTATCGCCGAAGGGCGACATCGGGCACCAGGAAAAGACCCTGATCCTGGTGTCGCTGTTCCTGATGCTGCTGGTCGTCATTCCCGTCATTTTCCTGACGCTCTATTTCGGCTGGCGCTATCGCGCGTCCAATACCAAAGCAACCTATGCGCCCAAGTGGGCCCACTCCACCAGCATCGAGGTGGTCATCTGGACCATTCCGTGCGTGATCGTGGCCGCCCTGGCGGTTCTTATCTGGCGCACCACCCATTCGCTCGATCCTTACCGGCCGCTGGAGTCGACGGTCAAGCCCGTGCGCGTCGAGGCCGTGGCCCTGAACTGGAAATGGCTGTTCATCTACCCGGATTACGGCATCGCCTCGGTCAACCGCTTGCCGATCCCGGTCCATACGCCGATCAATTTCAAGATCACCGCGGAATCGATGATGAACTCCCTGTTCATCCCACAGCTCGGCAGCCAGGTCTACGCCATGGCCGGCATGGAAACCAAGCTCCACCTGATCGCCGACACGCCCGGCATCTACGCGGGGCTATCCGCGGCCTACAGCGGCCCCGGATTCTCCGACATGCATTTCGACACTGTGGCCACCTCGCGCGAAGAGTTCGACGCCTGGGTCCAGCAAGCCAGGAAATCGCCGCTGGTACTGGACGAGAAGGCCTACCGCACGCTGGAGCTCCCGAGCACCAAAACGCCGGTGACCACCTACGCGAGCGTCGCGCCAGACCTGTTCCAGGGCATCGTCAACAAATACATGCATGGCGATGCGCGTGGCGATGTGCGCGGAGAAGTCTGCACAGCCCAAAGCCCCCCGCTGGCCGCCAACCCATGAAGCCAATGAATCCGCAACCTACGCAACACATGCAACACAACCACGCCGCGGCCACGGAGCACTGATCCATGTTCGGAAAATTAAACATCGATGCGATCCCGTACCATGAACCCATCATCATGGGTACGCTGGTCGCCGTCCTCCTGCTCGGTGCCGCGCTGATCGGCGCCGTTACCTATTTCGGCAAATGGAAGTACCTGTGGACCGAGTGGATCTGCTCGGTCGACCACAAGCGCATCGGCGTGATGTACATCATCATGGCGCTGGTCATGCTGCTGCGCGGCTTCGCCGACGCCATCATGATGCGCGTGCAGCAGGCGATCGCCGTGGGCGATGCGGCCGGCTACCTGCCTCCGCATCACTACGACCAGATCTTCACCGCGCATGGCGTGATCATGATCTTCTTCGTGGCGACGCCGTTCATCCTCGGCCTGATGAATGTCATCGTGCCGCTGCAGATCGGCGCCCGCGACGTGGCCTATCCGTTCGTCAACTCGCTCAGCTTCTGGCTCTCGGCGGTGGGCGCGGTGCTGGTCATGCTGTCGATGTTCGTCGGCGACTTTGCCGCCACCGGCTGGGTCGCCTATCCGCCGTTATCCGGGCTGGGATACAGCCCAACGGTGGGGGTCGACTACTACATATGGTCATTGCAGATATCGGGATTGGGGACAACGCTCACCGGCATCAACTTCATCGTCACCATCCTGCGCATGCGTGCGCCGGGCCTGACCCTGATGAAGATGCCGGTGTTCACCTGGACCGCGCTGATCACCAACATCCTGATCGTTGCCRTTTTCCCCGTCCTGACCGCCACGCTCGCCCTGCTCACCGCCGACCGGTACCTGGGCATGCATTTCTTCACCAATGAGCTTGGCGGCAACGCCATGATGTACGTCAACCTGATCTGGATCTGGGGACACCCCGAGGTCTACATCCTGATCCTGCCGTGCTTCGGGGCCTTCTCCGAGATCATCTCGACCTTCTCCGGCAAACCGCTGTTTGGCTACAAGTCGATGGTGTACGCCACCTCGTCGATCGGCATCCTGTCGTTCTTCGTCTGGCTGCATCACTTCTTCACAATGGGCTCAGGCGCCAACGTCAATGCCTTCTTCGGGATCATGACGTCCATCATCTCGATCCCGACCGGGGTGAAGCTGTTCAACTGGCTGTTCACGATGTACCGCGGCCGCATCCGCTACCACTCATGTTTCTACCTGGCCTTCATGCCGCTCTACGTGCTCGGCTTCAAGGGCATGACCCGCCGCATGAATCACTACACGCACGCGGACTGGCAGCCTTACCTGATCGTCGCGCTATGCGGTGCCGTCATCATCGGCGCCGGCATCGTCGCCCTGCTTGTCCAACTGGCCGTCAGCGTGCGCGACCGCAAGAACAACCGCGATCTCACCGGCGATCCCTGGGATGGCCGCAGCCTGGAGTGGGCCACCGCCTCGCCCGCGCCCTTCTACAACTTTGCCCATGTGCCGCACATCACCTCGCTGGAGCAGCACTGGGACGACAAGGAAGCGGGCCGTGCCTATGTCCGGCCAGGCCACTATGAAGACATCCATATGCCCAGGAATACCAGCGCGGGCGTGATCGTCTCGGCGTTCGGCCTGGTGCTCTGCTTCGCCCTTGTATGGCATATGTGGGCGCTCGCGGGCCTTGGCCTGCTGGGCATCATCGGCACCTTCATCGCACGGACCTACGACCGCGACGTGGACTACTACGTCCCCGCGGCCGAAGTCGAACGCATCGAAAACTCGCGCTATGCGCAGCTACGCAAGGCGGCTTGACCCATGAGCTACACAGTCATTCACAACGCGCACGAACATGTCGGGCACGACGACGGAACGAAGACCACGCTAGGGTTCTGGATCTACCTGATGAGCGACTGCCTGATCTTCGCAGTGCTGTTCGCTACCTTCGGGGTACTCGCCGGCAACACGGCCGGCGGCCCGAGCGGCAGGGACCTGTTCGAGCTGCCGTTCGTGCTCGGGGAAACGATGCTGCTGCTGGTCAGCAGCTTCACCTTCGGCGTGGCCATGCTGAACATGCAGGCCGGGCGGGAGCGTCAGGTCATCCAGTGGCTGGGCGTCACGTTCCTGCTCGGCGCGGCCTTCATCGCCATGGAGCTGTACGAGTTCGCCGAGCTGCTTCATGCCGGCGCGGGGCCGGGCGTCAGCGCGTTCCTGTCTTCCTACTTTTCCCTGGTGGGTACCCACGGCCTGCATGTGACCTGCGGCCTGCTGTGGATCCTGGTCATGATGCACCAGGTCAAATGCTTCGGTCTGGATGGCGTGACCCGGCGYCGGCTGGCCTGCCTCAGCCTGTTCTGGCACTTCCTGGACCTGATCTGGATCTGCGTGTTTACCTTTGTCTACCTGCGAGAGTTTGTATGAAGACCGCCCACCTCCCCACCGGATCCGCGGCTCACGCGGCGCACGGCAGCATGAAAGGCTATGTGATCGGCTTTGCGCTGTCGCTGGTGCTCACCCTGGCGTCGTTCGGCGCGGTGATGGAAGGGCTCGTGCCCAAAGGCATGGGCCTCGCCGCCATCGTGGTGCTCTGCATCGCCCAGCTGGTGGTGCAGCTGGTTTTCTTCCTGCACATCGGCACGTCTGCCGACCAGCGCCAGAACACGGCGATCTTCATCTGCACCGGGGCGCTTATCGCCATCATCGTCGCGGGATCGTTGTGGGTCATGCACAACGCCAACGTCAACATGATGCCGATGGATATGTCGCCGGAACGGGCGCGCCTGCGCGACTAGCGGGTCCGTGGCCGGATCGCTTCTCCCGCGATCCGGCCACGCGCCGCGCGCGTCCCAACGGACAAATGACCCTCTAGATAAACAGACTGCCGGCCGCCGCTTTGCTCAGGGCGGCGGACCAGTTACGGGAATTGTGCAAGCGCGCCGCCCGGTCCCCGAGCATGCTGTCGCCTCCCTCCCAATAGACCCAGCTCCGCCCTCGCCTTATCCGGTCCAGGTAAGCGACTTCAAATCCGGCCGGCAAGCGATAGACCATTGCCTCCAGCACGCTTTCGTCAGCGCCGAACACACCTGCAAGCCTGACCTTCCCGCCAGACAGTCCATTCGCGATCCTCAGGTCCAGATACGGCACGAACAGGCCGGCGCGGCGCAGTGCGTCCGGCATGGCGGAGGTCCAATCCCGGATAGCGTCATGCAACGCGCCAAGCGCAAGCGAGAACGCCCGCTCGTTTCTGGCCATCAGCACACGGCCGCTAAGCACGCCGTCAACCAGTGCATTGCCAGTTCCATGAAATGCCAGATTTGCAAGCGATCCGCCTTCGGCGTGGCGCTGACCGAGAAGCTCCAGGCAAGCCGCGAGGCCAGTTGCTGTCTTCTCGCCAAGGCTCAAGGCCGGGCAACGCGGATCGGATCCGGAAAGCAGAACCAGCACGTCGGCGGCATGGCGTGGTGACGCCAGCACGATGCGGTCATAGGCGAGACCGGCGTCCCGCACGAATAGCTCAAGCGCGGCACAGGCCGGACACCCGTCCAGTGAAAATAGCTGATACGTCATGAGTGAGACAGTTTCTCTGGCGCCGACGATGCGCGCTAAGGACACGCGCGGCGGCCACAGGAATGGGCGCGAGCGCGTGGCCGCGCGAACCGCGCATGGAACGGATTCTTCGAATGTCGCGCAATGTCTTTGTCCCGGTGGGTCCGGGAGTCGCCGGGTCAACCGACGGCATTGGCTTAGAGAGATGTTGCCGCAGCGCAGCAAGGAAAAACAGGAGCAGAAGACCGCTATTTACTGCGGAGCAGACGCAGCGTCTTGCGTGCTATTTTGACGAACGCCGAGCCCTTGCGATCAGCTGTGCCGGAACCGGAATGAACAATGCCTGATGGCGGACAGCCACGAAAGGCGATGGCCATGGGCAGGGAGTGCCCAGCCTTCATCCGATGTCTCGAAGGCCGGGCTCGCCAGTGTCCTGAATCTGAATTTCGTTGGAGAGATAGCTCGGACAGATCAACGCAGGTTGCGCCCGCCGGCGCCGCATGCGACTTGTGCAAAGTCGGAAAAGGCCCGCGCGGCCGCGGTCCGGTATGCGCCCTTGCGCTGGAGCAATGCGGCTCCCCGGGGCGGCAGCGGCGGCTCCACCTTGAGCCTGCAAAGCTCGCTGTTGTCTTCAACGATGGCAGCGGGCAACACCGTCATCAACCGGCCTCGGCGCACTGCCTCGATCACGGCGTTGACAGAGTTCGCCTCAAATGCGATTCGCGGGGGAACACCCTGCCCGCCAAAGTAGCGATCGATATAGCGGCGCGTTGCAAACTCCATGGTGAGCAACGCCATCGGCTCACCCTCCAGTTCCTTCAGTGTCAGCGCCGCTCGCCGTCTGGCAAAGCGGTGCGTCGTGCCCACCACCAGTGCGAGCCGCTCCTGCATCAAGGTCTGCGCTTCGATGTCCGGCAGATGCACGTCCTCGAAGGCGATCCCGACATCCAGGTTGTCGGCGGCCAGCAGTTGCTCGATCTGCTCCTGTGGTATTTCCAGCAAGCGCAGCGTGACGCCGGGATACTTCTCGTTGAATCCCATGACCAGCGGGCCGACCAGATAGGGCGCGAAGGTGGGCGTCATCGCCAGGCGCAAGGTGCCGCGCGTCAGGTCGCGCACATCGTGGATAGCCCGCGACCCAGCTTCCAGGTCCTGCAGCGCTCGGCGCGCATAGAGCAGGTACGCCTGGCCGGCATCCGTGGTCCTGATGCTGCGTCCGGACCGGTCGAAGAGTTGCACGCCCAGGGTTTCCTCAAGCTGCCTGATCTGCTGCGACAACGTCGGCTGGGAAACGTGCAGCAGTTCGGCGGCTCGCGTGAAGTTGCCGCTGTCGGCCACGGCAAGGAAGTAACGGATATGACGCAGCAGCATGGGATTTAACTATTGGTGTTTTCTATGGAAAGCATAATAAACCGGTCTTGGACCCTATAGAAAAATTCGTCCATGATTCTCCCATCGGTTCACCACCCACAACGATGGAGCAAAGCGATGCAAGACCTCATTGACGGATTCCTGAAGTTCCAGCGCGAAGAGTTCCCGAAACGCTCCGAACTCTTCAAGCGCCTGGCCACGAGCCAGAATCCGCGCACGTTGTTCATCGCCTGCTCCGACAGCCGGGTCGTACCCGAACTGCTGACCCAACGCGAGCCTGGCGACCTGTTCGTGATCCGCAACGCCGGCAACGTGGTGCCGTCATACGGCACGCAGCCCGGCGGCGTTTCCGCCAGCGTCGAGTACGCGGTCGCGGGGCTTGGCGTCACGGACGTGGTGATCTGCGGCCACTCGGATTGCGGCGCCATGACCGCGATTGCCACCTGCCAATGCCTGGATCACATGCCGGCCGTCGCCGGCTGGCTGCGTCACTGCGATGCCGCCAAGTCCGTCAACGAGGCGCGCGAGCACGCATCGCCGCGCGCGCGTGTCGACTCGATGGTGCGCGAGAACGTCATCGCGCAACTCGCCAACATCAAGACCCATCCGTCCGTTGCCCTCGCGCTCGAGCAAGGGCGCCTGCAGCTTCACGGCTGGGTGTACGACATCGAAACCGGCTCGATCGCCGCCCTGGACGGCACCACGAACCACTTCGTCGCCCTTGCGGACCATCCGCATGTCTGCGCAACCCCAACCAGGCTCGGCATTGCTGCCTGAGCGTATATTCCCCCCAAGGAGTCTTTCATGCCCCAGTCGCAATACAGCCAGACCAACCGCCAGGCCCTGACCGATGCCATCATCGACGCCAAGACGCGCAAGGACCTTACATTCGAAGATCTCAACGAAGGCTCCGGCCTGACCCTCGCCTATGTGACGGCCGCCCTCCTGGGCCAGCATCCGCTGCCTGAACACGTCGCCAATTCGGTTGCCGACAAGCTCGAACTGGGTGAGGATGCCGCGCGCCTGCTGCAGACCATCCCGCTGCGCGGCAGCATTCCGGGCGGCGTGCCGACCGACCCGACCATCTACCGGTTCTATGAAATCGTGCAGATCTATGGTTCGACGCTCAAGGCCCTGGTGCACGAGAAGTTCGGCGACGGCATCATCAGCGCCATCAACTTCAGGCTGGACATCCAGAAGGTCGAGGACCCGGACGGCGGTCACCGCGCCGTGATCACTCTCGACGGGAAGTATCTGCCCACGAAGCCCTTCTGAGCCTCCATTGGACGGCAGGCGCATGCGAGCGGCTTTCGCCGCCCGCCGCTATCCGCCAACCCGCCAGCTCACCAACCGGGCACTGCACGCGGTCCGGCACGGCCGAGGCTGGACGCGCGCTACGCGGGGATCTCCTCCATGCCGAGGAGTTTCAGCCGCTGCACCTTGCCGGACGGTCCCTTGGGCAGTTCGTCGACAAAGCGGAATGACCTGGGTGTCTTGTAAGCGCCCAGTTCGTTCCGGCAAAACGATCTCAGTTCGTCCTCCGTGCATCGCTCTCCAGGTTTGAACACGATGCACGCCATCAACTCCTGGCCGTAGTGCTCGTCCGGAACGCCCACCACCGCGGCCTCCAGCACAGCCGGATGCTTGAGCAATGCCTCGTCTATCTCGCGAGGCGCAATGTTCTCACCCCCCTTGATGATGAGCTCCTTGATCCGGCCGGTGACGAAGACAAATCCATCCGCGTCCAGGTATCCAAGATCTCCCGTATGAAGCCAGCCATCCGCCGTCAGCGTCGTGGCGGTTTCTTCCGGACTCTTGTAATAGCCCTTCATGACGTTCGGGCCACGCACCAGGATCTCGCCCGCTTCACCCGAAGCGACCACATTTCCCTCCGCATTGACAATCGTGACCTCATTGCCAAAGGCCCGCCCAGGACTGCCGATCTTGCGCTGTGAAGGCTCTAGCGGATTGGTAAAGCATGGCGCGGCGGTTTCCGTGAGCCCCATCGTCTCGATCACGCCGATCCTGAATGCGTCTTCAAAGGCACGATGCTGGCTGGGCGGCAGCGGAGCGGAAGCAGAACGGCAGAAGCGGACCCGGCTGAGATCCAGCCCATCCCGCGCCGGACCCGCACCATTCAACAGGTAGGAAATCATGGTCGGCACTACATTGATCCAGGTGCATCGATGCCGCRCCACCAGCTCCCAGAAGCCGGAGACCCGAAATCGATGCGGCAGAACCAGGCTCCCGCCATGAATTAGCGGCGATGTCGCGGTCACAATCTGGGCATTGATGTGGTAGAGGGGCAAAACCGCCAGCACCCTGTCTTGGGCCGCGAGTTCGTGGGCTGCCGATACGAACTGTCCACCCGACACGATGGACCGGTTTGCCAGCACGACCCCCTTTGGCTTGCCGGTCGTGCCGGACGTGTACATCATCAGTGCGTCATCCTCTTCGCCCACGGGTGGCAGCTCCACCTCCTCGTCCGGCACCGGGATGCATTCCCGCGCATCGACATCGCACAGCACGACCTGGATATCCCGCGTCACATTGGCCAGCGCAGCATTCAGACGCTCCAGCTGGTCGGGCGCGACGAATACGATCCTGGCGTCGCTGTGATTCAGCACGTACTCGAGCTGCGACGGGTGCGCGAGCAGATTCAGCGGCGTCGCGCAAAACCCGCCATACATGACGCCAATGAACAGGCGGCAGGTCTGGTAGCCGTTGTGCATCAGCATCGCCACCGTGTCGCCCTTCCGAATACCCTGGCCGAGAAGAAAGCGTGCCAGCTCGCGAGAGGCACTCCGCAAGCCGGCGAACGTCATGCTCAGGTCAGGTTCCGGTGCAATCAGGTAAATCGCTTCCGGTCGTTCGGCGGCCTGAAAGTCGACATATTCTCGAATGGTGCGCAGCATGTCTATATTCCTCACGTTCAAGCAGTAAAAGACTTATATGGCTTTACGACTGATTCGCAACGGATCGATTAGCCGTGCTTGCGCAGGTACTCACCAAATAATTCTTCCTCGGAGGGAACCTGTTCCTTGAGCTTTCGCACGATATGCGTGATGTTGAGGAAGTTCCTGTAGTTCATATTCTCCGAGAAATTATTGCCACCCCATGTGCCGCATCCCATGGAAAGCGAGAATGGCAAACCGTTCTCGAAACTGCCGCCGGTCGCAAAGCAATGCGCCTGATTGACGATGACCCGGCAGACTGGAAGCGCATTTCCCAGGTGCAGGATATGGTCATCATCCGCTGTATGAATTCCCACCGAATGGCCCGCCCCCAGATAGCCATAGATATCGTTGACTATCGCGCAAGCGTGATCAAAGTCGCGAGCGCGATAGACGGTCAGCACGGGAGAGAGCTTTTCACCCGAATATGGATACTCCGGACCGGCACCAACTTCCTCCACCATCAGGAATTTCGCTTGCGTCACGCCCGGCCGCTCCAGGCCAGCCAGCGCCGCGATCCTGGGCGCGGACTGCGCGGTCACGGCGGAATCCAGCTTTCCCCTCGGCCACATCGTCTCCTGCAACCGGCACTTCTCTTCCGTGTTCAGCAGCGTGCCGCCGGCATCGGTCAGCGCCGCCAGCGCCGCGTCATAGACCGTGTCGAGGATGACCACGCTGTTTTCGGACGAGCAGCTCGTCGCATTGTCGAACGTCTTCGAACTGGCAATCATTTGCGCCGCTTCACCAAGACTTGCAGAGGTATCGATGATCGAGGCAACGTTGCCCGCACCGACTCCGAATGCTGGCGATCCGCTCGCATAAGCGGACCGGATATTGTTCTGCGAGCCTGTCGCGACCACCAGGTCCGCCTGGCGCATCAGCTCCTGGGTTGCCTGCTTGGTAATCGGTCCGGGCAGATACTGGACCAGGTCCAGCGGCACGCCGAGCTTATCCAGCTCCGCGTGAATGTAAGCCACCAGGGCGGCGCAAGTGGAAAGTCCCTTTGGAGAGGGCGCGACGATGACCGCATTGCGCCCCTTCAGCGCATTGATGATCTTGTTGGCGGGTGTCGCCGCCGGATTGGTGGAAGGGGTAATCGCGGCTACCACGCCGACGGGACGGGCAATCTCCACCAGTCCGCGCTCCGGATACTCGGCGATGATGCCGACTGTCTTCGCATGTTTCAGGTCGCGTAGCAGCCCCAACGTCTTTCGGTAGTTCTTCTGGATCTTGTCGGGGACGTTGCCGAGCCCGGTGTCGCGCACCGCCATCTCGGCCAGGATACGATTATGCTCGGGATGCACGATCGCCCATCCCGCCGCGGTGACCACCTCGTCCACTTGTGCCTGCGAATAGCGCTCGTAGCTGCGCTGCGCCGCCCTTGCCTTCCTGATCAGTTTGGAAATCACTTCGCCCTCTGCCGACGCATGGGTGTTCGCGCACGTTTCCATTGACATTCTGTCTCTCCGTTCATTTGTCATTCGTGGTGCTGTCACTGCCAAAACCGGGGCCTTCCCCTGCCAAGGGAAAGGCAAATTTCAATGCGCAGTCCCTAGTCCGGACCCACCCAGCGACAGCGCGTCTTCCTGCTCATCCTCGATCTTGTTTGTCGGATCGATCCGTAACGAACAGATTGCCGCGAGCCCCAAGAATCCGGCCGAAATCAGGAATGGCAGTTCATAGCTTCCCGTTTTCTGGATCAGGAAACCGAACAAAGCGGGCGAGATCATTCCTGCCACGCCGAAGCCTGTGTTCATCATTCCGCCAGCGGTTCCCGCAAACTTTCCGGCAATATCGAGCGGCAGGCTCCACAAGACGGCATTGGTCAGTTCAAGGAAGAAGAAAGATGCTGCGAGCAGCATCACCGCCGTCAGCGGGCTCTGGGTATAGATCGCCGGTACGATAAATACCAGGGAACCGGCCAGCCCGACGAACAGCAATGCACGCCGGGCCAGCTTGAGGTTTCCGGTCTTCTTGTAGATGATGTCTGAGATGACGCCACCGAGGGTGTCGCCAACCACGCCGGCAAGCAGTGGCAGCGCCGTGAACAATGCCAGCTGCTTTACGTCAAATCCACGCGCATCCTTCAGGTAGGAGGGCAGCCACGTCAGGAACACCCAGAGCGACCATCCGTAGCAAAAGTCCACGAACGTCACCAGCCACATGCGCCTGAACATCTGCTTCCATGGCGTTTTTCCTGCTGCTGCCTTCTTCAACTCGCGTGAATTGACGCCGATCTCCTTCAACTCTGCGGGTTGGACCCATTTGTGCTCCAGCGGCGTATTGCGGAACAGCCAGACATAGAGACAGGTCCAGATCAGGCTGACCACACCGAGAATCACGAACGATTCGCGCCAGCCGTAGGCGGCGACAATGACCAGCACAATCGGCGGAGTAACGGCGCCACCCAGGCGCGCGAAGCTATGCGTGATACCCTGGGCGAAGCCGCGTTCCGTGGCCGGCATCCAGTATGTGAAGGAGCGCGTTGCTGCCGGGAATGCGCCACCTTCACCGATGCCAAGCAGGATCCGGAACATGATCAGCGATCCGAGGCCCCAGGAAAAGCCGCAAAGGATCGTCGCAATCGCCCAAATGCTGGTGAGTATGGTCAGCACCAGCCTCGGTCCATACTTGTCGGCGAACCAGCCGCCCAGTATCTGCATGGCGGCGTAGGGATAGGCAAAGGCTGAAAAGACGAGCCCCAGTTGAGTCGGCGTAAGCGCCATCTCATCTTTGAGGAATGGGGCGATAATTGATATATTGACACGGTCAATATAGGCGATGAAATACATCAGACACATCAGCCCCAATATCATGTGCCTGACTTTGAATATTTTTTTCATGTCTCTCTCACCATTTTAATTAATTATATGAATGGTCGAATCTATGCCGACTTTCACGCATTCCAAAGAACCACTGGAATTGAAACCACCAGTCTTGCAACGCCGTTCTTGTCTTTTTTCAGATTCCTTTTTCCTGTTTCCTCCTTTTTCGTGATGTCAATTTTTGCAGCCAGAGCCATGGCGTCCACGACTGCTTTCGACCCAATCTAATCAAACCATCGCGCCAGGATGTCCCGTTTTTCGCGCTATCCTTCGCTGCGTACGCTTCAGAGTGGAAAAATGCAGATTTCGGGACTCCAATCTGTCCCGAAAAACGATAAAGTCGATGCATGTGGGGAAGCGGAAGTACTGCTGTCAGGAGCCAGCATGACAAGATCCAACCAATCGAATGCTGCGGCGGTCCGCGCCTTTCGCGTGCTAGAGACGCTGGCGCAGGCCGGGCGTCCGCTTGCCATGACGGAACTCGTCGAGGCGCTCGGCTTACCTAAACAGACGGTGCACCGCATACTGGTGCAACTGATGGACGCATGGCTGGTCACGCGGGGTGCGGGCGACCGGCTCTATGAGTGCTCACCGCGGGTGCGCGCCCTGGCGGTGAACGTCCTGATGCACGCAGGTCCGGCCGCGGCGCGTCACGCGCTGCTCGAACAACTGGTGACTAAGATCGGCGAGACGTGCAATCTGACGATGCTCTCCGGGAACGACGTGGTGTACATCGACCGGGTCGAAACTGAATGGCCGTTGCGCATGCACTTGCAGCCGGGCTCGCATGTGCCGCTACATTGCTCGGCAAGCGGCAAAGTCCTGCTCAGCTTCCTGCCGAAGGAAAGACGCGACCGCATGGTCGATACATTGCCGCTACACGCGTATTCGGAGCGGACCATCATCGATCGCGAAGCGTTGCGTAAGGAACTTGCGACGACACGCAAGCGCATGCTGGCCATCAACGACCAGGAGCATCTGCAGGGGTTGATCGCGATTGCGGTGCCGGTCATGCTGGATCGCAATCGTGCCTGCGCCGCGATCGCGGTGCAGGCGCCGGTCGGGCGGCTTACGCTCGACGACCTGCTGGCCTTCGTCCCCGATCTGCGCAAGGCCGCCGAAGAGACGGCGGAGACATTCCGGACATGACCAACTGACGCAGCGCCAGGCAAGGGGGGGTCCGCCACGCTGCTGGCGGCGGAAAGGATTTGAACTACACGCGGTCGAGCCATCCGCGATGCGAACGATACCCGGCGTATCCGGCACTATTTCTTGCCTGTGATCACGAATCGGGCACAAGTGTACCGATCRGCGTAAACGAAGCCGCAAAAGCAAAACCCCCCAGTACTTTCGTACTGGGGGGTTTCAAGGGAGAGCCTGGCGATTACCTACTTTCACACGGGTATCCGCACTATCATCGGCGTGGAGTCGTTTCACGGTC
>NZ_JBFTLX010000240.1:0-15856 GCF_056396665.1 Cupriavidus sp. 05T313
TGTCGGCGCAGCGGCCCAGCCACTGCGCGCCCACCTGCCGGAACGGCGCGGCGGGATGGAGGTAGATGGCGTAGCGATAGGCCCGGGACATTGGGTTTGGTGCGGTGCTTGGCATCATGGGAAACGGTCAGGCGGCGCGCCGTTCGTCGCCGGACAACACCAGCGGGAAGGCGCGGGTGGCGTGCCGCAATACGCCGCCGACGATGGCGGCGCAGACTTGCGGCAGGGCGGGATCGTGGTCGTCTACGATGATGGCGTCGGCGCGCAGGCCGGGGCCCAGCGTGCCGCGGTCGTTCATGCCGGCGGCGCGCGCGGGGTTGCGCGAGACCAGGTCCCAGGCGGCCGGCAGCGGCAGCACGCCGAGCTGCGTCAGCCGGAACGCCGCTTGCAGCGGCGCCGGGTAGTAGTAGTCGGAGGCCAGTACGTCGCACAGCCCGGCGGCGATCATCTCGGTGGCGTCCGGGGCGCCGGTGTGGCTACCGCCGCGGATCACGTTGGGCGCGCCGAATACGGTGTGGTTGCGCAGGGCACGGGCGGCGCGGGCCACGTCGACGGTGAGCGGGAATTCCGCCACCGTGCAGCCTTGCTGGTGATATCCCTGGCGCGTGGCGGCATCGCCGTCGTCGTGCGATGCCACCTGCAGGCCGGCGGCGCGGGCGGCGGCAATCAGCCGGGCCACGCCGGCGGGCACGGCGCCCGCTTGCGCGGCGGCCTGTTCCAGCCGTTGGCGGAAGGTGGCTGGGTCGCATTCCGCGCGGTCCGCGTACTGCGCCAGCTTGCGGGCGTCGTGCATGCGGGTCGCCATCAGCGGCAGGTGGTCGTTGATGGCGACGAAGCGCACCTTGCCTGAATCGATCCAGTCCAGGGCCGTCTCCAGCCCGGCCAGGTGGTGCGCCTCGAAGCGCAGGTGCACGTGGTGCTGCGCGCCCAGCGTGCCGCGCATGCGTTCCAGGCCGTCGAACATGCGTTGCGCGTACGCCTCGCCGCGCAAGCCGCCTTCCCACGACAGCGTCACGCCATGCAGTTCGGTGGTGATGCCATGCGCGAGCAACTGGCGATCCACGTCGAACAGCGCGCTGGTGTACGGGAAGCTGACGCCGGGCCGCGGCATCACCGCGCGCTCGAAGGCGTCGCCGTGGATATCCACGATGCCGGGCAGCACCAGCAGGTCGCCCGCATCGAGGGCGCCTCCCGGCGTACTGGCGGGCGCCGCCAGGCAACCATCGCGGAAGGCGAAGGCGGCCGGGGCGATGCCGTTGGCGGTCAGGACGCGCCGGCCGCGCAGGCCGGCGAGGGTGGGGTGATATGCGTGATTGGTATCCATGCTGGCGACCTTAGCGCGGGCAGATGACAAGCGGATGTCTAGACCAATTGCGGTGCGATTCGTGCATTGGCGGATTGTCTCGGTGCATCGCCGCCTGCGCAACCCGCGGCGAAGCTATCGTGTCCCGGTATGCGATTGCAACCCGCGCTGCACGCCATACCGGAAGTAAGCAAATTGCGGGCCGGCCGATGTCCGGCCCATGTTCGGTCCATCCCTGTGGCGCGAAGATCATGGCCGGTGCCGCCTAGTCCTGGTCGGCCACGGTCAGTTGCACCCAGTCGCCGGCGAAACGCACCACGCTGTATTGCAGCGGCGCGCCTTCCGGGTCGACATTGAGCGCTTCCACCTGCAGGATCGGCCGGGTCTTGGGCTGGTTGAGCTGGCGGGCCACCGGCGCGGTCGGCATGGCGGCGGTGATGCGCGACCATTTGCGCGTGTAGTCGGTGATGCCGTAATGGGCGAGCGCCTTGGAGATGGACTGGCGCGCGCGCAACTGTTCATCCATGTCGGGAAAGCGGGCGGCATCGAAGTAATGATCGGCGACGTCGATGGTGCGGGCTTCGGCCTTGCCCAGCATTTGCACGCGCAGGATGGGGGCGCTGCGTCCCAGCCCCAGGTGCTTGGCGATCTCGTGCGCGCGCAGCGTTTGCGATTCGAGCACTTCGATGTGCCCGCGCATGCCCTGGCTGGCCAGGTTCTGCGAGAAACGGGTACGGCGCCCGATGGCGTAGTCGATCGCGTGCTCCTGCACGAACGTGCCCCTGCCTTGCTCGATGCGTACCAGGCCGTTCTGCTCCAGTTCGCCCATGGCGCGGCGGATGGTGTGGCGATTGACGGCGAACCGGCTGGCCAGCTCCGGCTCGGGCGGCAGCCGCTCGCCCGGCATGTAGAGCTTGTTGCGGATGTCGAGCGCCAGGGCTTCGCCGATCTGGCGCCATACCGCAACTCCCGAACCGCGTTCGACTTCCTGTTCCACCATCCTGTCCTGCCTTTTCGTCATCCTGCGTTAATCATTGGCGTGCTTCAATGGAATGCGATTTTGCCTCAACCGCGCAGTGCGGTGCGTAGAACCAAACAACGTCGCCAGGCGTCATCAAAGCTTCATCTGGCTATGTTGTAGTTCGGCCATGGATGGTATTCTACATCTAAACGTATAGACGTATAGGGGATGTGAAATGGATCGAACCGATACCGGATCCGGCACGCAGCCAGCGGCGGCGGCCCGGGAACAGGCCGGCCAGGCGGCCCGCGCCGCATGGCTGCGCGTGCTGGCGCTGGCGGACCCGGAAGCCCTGGAGCAGGCCGTTGGCCGCCTCGGCGCGCTGCCGGCCTATCGCCTGCTGCGCAAGCCGGAAAGCGGCATGGCGATGGTGCGAGGGCGCGCCGGCGGCACCGGTGCGCAGTTCAACCTGGGCGAAGTCAGCGTAACGCGCTGCGCGGTAACGCTGGAGCCTGGCGTGGTGGGCGTGGGCTACGTGCAGGGCCGTACACACCGCCAGGCGGAGCAGATCGCCGTGCTGGATGCGCTGTTGCAACTGCCAGGCTGGCATGCGCGCGTGCAGGCCGAAGTGGTCTCGGCGCTGGCCAGGGAACGCGCGGCGCGTGGCGAACACGAGGCCGCGGTGGCAGCACAGACAAAAGTTGAATTTTTTACCATGGTGCGTGGAGAGGATTGAGATGCCAGGCCAACCGATTGCCGCCCAGGCGGCTGGATACGACAACGCGCCTGCGAGCCGCCAGGCGCCGATGCTGTTGCCCGGCTTCGACGATGCGGTGAAGTCGGCGCAGCGGACCTTCCGCGCCGCGCTGGACGCCATGTCACACCCCGGCACCATCGGCGAGCTGGCCGAGCCGTGCGGCGTGCCGCCGGGCCTGTCGCCTGCGCTGAGCGCGCTGCTGCTGGCGCTGGCCGATTGCGATACGCCCGTGTGGCTGCCGCCGCAAACGCCCGAGGGCGTGCGCGCCTTCCTGCGTTTCCATTGCGGCTGCCCGCTGGTGGCCGAAGTGGGGCAGGCCACCTTCGTGGCGGTGCCGGCCGGCCATGCCGTGCCGGATCTCGCGGCGTGCGCCCAGGGCGATCCGGCTTATCCCGACCGCTCCGCCACGCTGTTGCTCGAAGTGGAGTCGCTGTGCGATGGCCCTGCCGTCACGCTGCGCGGCCCGGGCATCGAGCACCAGGCGGCGCTGGCCGTGCAAGGCTTGCCGGCCGGTTTCTGGACCCAGTGGCAAGCCAACCATGCGCGCTTCCCGCTCGGCGTGGATGTGCTCCTGACCAGTGCCAGCCGCTTGTGCGCGCTGCCGCGCACCACCCAAGCGGAGGCTTGATATGTACGTTGCCGTCAAAGGGGGCGAACGCGCCATCCTCAACTCCTATCGCATGCTGGACGACTACCGCCGCGGCGACCGCGCGGTGCCGGAGCTGACGCTGGCGCAGGTGCGCGAGCAGATGCCGCTGGCCGTGTCGCGCGTGATGGCCGAGGGCTCGCTGTACGATCCGCACCTGGCCGCGCTGGCCATCAAGCAGGCCGCGGGCGACCTGATCGAAGCGGTGTTCCTGCTGCGTGCCTATCGCACCACCCTGCCGCGCTTCGGCTATTCGGTGGCGCTCGATACCGGCGCCATGCGCTTGCAGCGCCGGATCTCGTCCACCTTCAAGGATGTGCCGGGCGGGCAGGTGCTGGGCCCGACCTACGATTACACCCAGCGCTTGCTGGATTTCACGCTGGAGGCCGAGCGCGAGAATGCACCGCTGCCGCCGGCGGCGTCCACGCTGGACGCGCGCATGCCCCGCGTGACCGACCTGTTGCGCCAGGAATCGCTGATCGAGCCGGAGACGGTGCCCCCGCACGATCCCGCGCCGCCCGACCTGACGCGCGAACCGCTGGAGCTGCCCGCTGCCCGTCCGGCGCGCTTGCAGAACCTGGCACGCGCCGATGAAGGTTTCTTGTTGTCGATGGGCTACTCGACCCAGCGCGGCTACGGCAACTCGCATCCGTTCGCGGCGGAGATCCGCTATGGCGCGGTGGAGGTGGAACTGTTCGTGGAAGAGCTGGGATTTGCCGTGACCATCGGCGAGATCGAGGTCACCGAATGCCAGATGGTGAGCCAGTTTGCCGGCAACGCGCAGGAGGGGCCGAGCTTTACGCGCGGCTATGGCCTGGTGTTCGGCTACGGTGAGCGCAAGGCGATGTCGATGGCGCTGGCCGACCGCGCGATGCGCGCCGCCGAACTGGGCGAAGCGGCCGACGCGCCCGCCAATGACGTGGAGTTCATGCTCTACCACAGCGACAACGTGGAAGCCTCCGGCTTCGTGCAGCATCTGAAGCTGCCGCACTACGTGGATTTCCAGACCAATCTCGAACTGCTGCGCCGGTTGCGCGCCGAGCGAGGGCAGGGCGTCCCGGCGCCGGCGCCGGTGCCGCCGGAAAGCGACACCACCGCCATCGCTCAAGCCCCGTCGCAGGAGGCCATCGCATCATGAACGACACCAATGCCAGCGCCGTCGTGCGCGACGAACACTACAACTTCGGCTATCTCGACGAGTCCACCAAGCGCATGCTGCGCCGCGCGCTGCTCAAGGCSGTGGCGATYCCSGGCTACCAGGTGCCGTTCGGCAGCCGCGARATGCCGCTGCCATACGGGTGGGGCACCGGCGGCATCCAGGTCACGGCCTCCATCATCGGCAGCGACGACGTGCTCAAGGTGATCGACCAGGGCTCGGACATCGCCACCACCTACGACTACCCCGTGATGGTCAACCAGCGCTACATGATGCGGCCGTCGCCCATCCCCAAGTTCGACAACCCTAAGCTGGACCGCAGCCCGGCGCTGATGCTGTTCGGCGCGGGGCGCGAGAAGCGGGTCTATGCGGTGCCGCCCTACACCAGCGTCAAGAGCCTGGATTTCGACGACCATCCCTTCGCCGTCGAAACGTGGTCGGGCTGCTGCGAACTGTGCGGCGCCACCGACAGCTATCTCGATGAAATCATCACCGACGACGCGGGCGGCCGCATGTTCGTCTGCTCCGATACCGAGTACTGCGCCACGCGCCAGGAACAAGGTGAAACCGGCGCCAACGCCAGCAAGGAGGCCGCATGAGCCGCACCGATCCGCACCAGCCGCTGTTGTCCGTGCGCGGCCTGACCCGCACCTGGGACGGCGTGCACGGCTGCCACGATGTCAGCTTCGATCTCTTTCCCGGCGAAGTGCTGTGCGTGGTGGGCGAATCCGGCTCCGGCAAGAGCACCTTGCTGCAAGCGGTTTCCTGGCAGGCCGCGCCGGAGTCCGGCAGCGTGCGTTACGACACCCGCGAGCAAGGGCTGGTTGACCTCGCCACGCTGTCCGATGCCCGTCTGCGCCTGCTGGCGCGCACCGACTGGGGCTTCGTGCGCCAGAACGCGCGCGATGGCCTGCGCATGCGCGTGAGCGCCGGCGCCAATATCGCCGAGCGCCTGATGGCGGTGGGCGGACGCCACTACGGTGAACTGCGCGAGGTCGCCGGCACCTGGATGGAAAAGATGGAGCTGGACCTGGGGCGCCTGGACGATGCGCCGACGAGCTTCTCGGGCGGCATGCAGCAGCGCCTGCAGATCGCCCGCAACCTGGTGACGCATCCGCGCCTGGTGTTCATGGACGAGCCCACTGCCTCGCTCGATGTCTCCGTGCAGGCCCGCCTGCTCGATCTGCTGCGCCGGCTGGTGGCGGACCTTGGCCTCGCCGCCATCATCGTGACCCACGACCTCGCCGTGGCACGCCTGCTGGCGCACCGCACGCTGGTGATGCAAGGCGGGCGCGTGGTGGAAAGCGGCCTGACCGACCAGATCCTCGACGACCCGCACCATCCGTACACCCAATTGCTGGTGTCTTCCATCCTGCAGAGCTGACCATGACGCAAGACTCCAACAACCATCAAGGCAATGCCAACACGAATACCGTCGATGCCACCGGTGCCAGCCGCATCCAGGTGCGCGGCCTCGGCAAGACCTTCGTCCTGCATAACCAGGGCGGCACGCGCCTGCCGGTGCTGCAGGCCATCGACTTCGACGCCGCCGCAGGCGAATGCCTGGTGCTGGCCGGCAGTTCCGGCGCGGGCAAGAGCACGCTGCTGCGCTGCCTGTACGGCAACTACCTGGCCACCGAAGGCAGCATCCGCATCCGCGACGGCAACGACTGGGTGGAACTGACCCGCGCGCCTGAGCAGCGCATCCTGCAACTGCGCCGCGAGGTGATCGGCTATGTCAGCCAGTTCCTCCACGTGATCCCGCGCGTGAGCACGCTCGACGTGGTGGCCGAGCCGCTGCAGCAGCGCGGCGCCGGCGCCGATGAAGCGCGCGAGCGCGCGGCGACGCTGCTGGCGCGGCTGCAGGTGCCGGGCCGTCTTTGGAGCCTCCCGCCGGCGACTTTCTCGGGCGGCGAGCAGCAGCGCGTGAACATCGCGCGCGGGTTGATCGGCGGTCATCCGGTGCTGCTGCTCGACGAGCCGACCGCCTCGCTCGATGCCGACAACCGCGCCGTGGTCGTGGCGCTGATTCGCGAGGCGCTGGCCGAGGGCCGTTGCCTGGTCGGCATCTTCCACGACGAAGCGGTGCGCGATGCCGTGGCCACCCGGTTGCTGCCCTTGCACCCGCCCGCCGTCACCGAGGCCGCGCCCGCCGGCAAGCTTGCCGCCGTGGCTGGCTGAGCCGATTCGTTGTTGCTTTTATCCGTTCCCAATCGTTCCCGGAAACGACCATGCTTCCTGCCTACCTGACCCATGCGCGGATCGTCCTGCCCGACGGCGTGCTTCCTGACAGCGCGCTGCTGATCGAGAATGGCCTGATCGCGGCCATCGAGCCGGATGCCGCCGCCGTACCGCGCGCCACCCAGGTGATCGACCTGCGCGGCCAGACCCTGATGCCCGGCCTGATCGACCTGCATTGCGATGCGATCGAGAAAGAAGCCGAACCGCGCTCGCGCGTGATGTTCCCGCTCGATTTTGCCGTGGCGCAGGTCGACCGCCGCAACGCCGCTGCCGGCATCACCACGCCTTATCATGCGGTGTCGTTCGCCAGCAATACGTTCGGCGTGCGCAACTACGAGACCGCAGGCGCCCTGGTGCGCGCCGTCACGGCTTTCCGTGATCACAGCCTGGTGGACAACCGTGTCCATTGCCGCTACGAAGTCACCGATGCCAGCGCGCTGCCCGTGCTTGAGCAACTGATGGAGGCCGGCGTGGTGGACCTGGTCTCCGTGATGGACCACTCGCCCGGCCAGGGCCAGTTCAAGACGCTCGAAGCGTACCTGGCCTACATGATGGGCAACCACGCCATGAGCCGCGAAGAAGCGCGCGCCGCCGCCGACAAGAAACTGGTGGAGAAGCATGGCGCGCTGGAGCGCGTGGAACGCCTGCTGGCGCTGGCTGCGCGGATGGGCATTCCCGCCGCCAGCCACGACGACGATTCGGTCGAGCGCATTGCCACCATGCAGGCGCTGGGCGTGCGCATGAGCGAGTTCCCGATCAACCTGGAGACCGCGCAGGCGGCCAAGGCGCAAGGGCTGCCGACCATCCTCGGCGCGCCCAATGTGCTGCGCGGCCAGAGCCAGAGCGGTTCGATGCGCGCCATCGACGCCATCCGCGCCGGCGTGGCGGATTGCCTGTGTTCGGACTACCAGCCATCCACGCTGATCGCGGCGGCCTTCGCCGCCGAGCGGCAGGCGGACCTGAGCCTGCCGCGGGCTGCCGCGCTGGTCGGCGCCAACCCGGCGGCGGCCTGCGGGCTGTCCGACCGCGGCCGCATCGCGGCCGGGCTGCGTGCCGACCTGGTGGCGGTGGCAATGGTGGCGGGCCAGCCGCTGGTGACGCATACGTGGTCAGCGGGCCGCCTGGTGTTTGCCGCACGGTATCCGGCAGGCGTAATGAGTTCCGACAGCGCCGGCGTCGTCCGGATTCCAGCTTCTGCAGAGGAGGGGCGCGCAGCCGCGTGACGCTGCCCCCGGCCATATCGGAGGCTGGAAGGGGTTCGCGCGTGGCCGGATGGCAGCGCCCTAGCGGCTGGAGGCGCGAGCGGTGGCGCGGGGGGCGGCGTGCCAGTCGCCCGGTATGTCGGGGAAGATCTCGCACTCGCCGCGCACGATCAGTTCCACCGTTGCGCATACGCCTTTGACGCCGCGCGGGCCGACRCAGACCAGGCTGTGAGGATGCTCTGAATGATTGGGAATGGCGTACACGCGCATCCCCTCCTGATACAGGGGATGGGCGGGCAGCCTGGCGTTCAGCATCTCGACAAAACGCAAGGGGCTTACGACTGGCTTTTCCATCGTGCTCTCCCATGGAGCATGGGCGTAACCTCCGGCGGGCGCCGGATGGCCAGAAAGTGCGGGGAGGACGGAAGGCGGGAATCCCTCCGGCCGTGATATCTGCACAAACCAGGAATGTGGTCCTGGCGCCGCGGCGGGCGCGGAATGCGGCGCGATAGCCGCTCGTCGCGGTTCTCGAAGCAAGGGTCCACGCGGTAAGGTTAGGCGATCTGCCGGCGGGTTCAAGCTTGCCAATGGCACGAAACGGCGGGTGGGGCGAGGCCGCCACTCCGGATTGCGGCAGGTCGCCGGAATGCGGATCGGAAGGCGCACGCCTGCCTTTGTGCATGGTCCGGCGTATTTAGGCGCTATCGCCGGCGCCGGTTAGTCGGGAAGGCCGGTTGCCGTGCTGAGGTATATTGCACGGATGCCAGTCTCCGGGACGCCTCGGTTGCCGTTCCCCGCGTCCCGGGTCTTGGTCATGAATATTTAGCCGGGACCGCGCGATGACGCGCCCCTTACCGAATTCCTTCCCGCATGAACGTTACGCCAACCCTTGCCGCAACCGGTGCTGCTTCCATTTCCGCGTCCGTTGCCACGCTGCTCGCGCACTACGATGCCGCCATCCTGCCCCTATGGAACGGTCCGGGCTGGCATGCCGCCATGCAACTGCCCTATGAGGCGCTGTCGGCCACCGATCGCCAGCCGCTGCCGGTGGTGCGCTATCGCGCCATGGCATGCGCGCGCCAGATTTACGTGTTTTCCCGGTGCGAGGGCGCCGACGCGGCCGCCCACGCCGCGCGGCTGTTCGCGTCGCTGCGCGGCCGCTTCGCCGATGGCGGGTACGGCGGCTTCGTCTACAGCATCGATGCGCACGGCCAGCCGCTCGATAGCACCAAGGACTTGTACACCCACGCCTTCGTGGTTTTCGCTTGCGCGGCGTATTTCAAGCGGACGGGCAGCCCCGAGGCGCGCACCTTGCTGGACGGCACGGCGCGGCTGATCGAACAGCGTTTCCGCATGGCGGACGGCCTCTACCATGCCGGGCTCGCGCAAGACTTCAGCCCCGTTGGCGCCACGCCGCTGCAAAACCCGATCATGCACCTGACCGAGGCTTACCTGGCGGCTCACGAGGTCACGGGGGACATTTTTTACGCGGACCGGCTGGCGGGCATTGCCGCAGCCATGCTGGCCAGCTTTGTCGATCCGGCCAGCGGTTGCATCACCGAGTTGCCGTTGACGACGGACAACGCCGGCAACCGGATCGAGCCCGGACACCAGTTCGAGTGGTTTTCGCTGCTCGCTTCGGCGCCGTCCCTGTTCGACGGCTCGCCGCTCAGCCAGGCGCTGACGCGGGCCTTCGACTTCGCCCTGGCGCACGGTGTCGATACCGGCACCATGGGCGTGGCGGCGGCGCTGAACCTGGACGGCTCGGTGCGCGACCCGCTCCAGCGGATCTGGGCGCAGACCGAATTCGCGCGGGCGCTGGTGGTGCGTGGCGATCGCATTGCGCTCGCACACCTGCACGCATGGCTGCAATCGTTCCCGGCGCGTTTTCTCCACGCGGGCGGCTGGTACGAATGCCTGTCGGCGCAGGGCAAGGTGGAGCGGGCCGAGATGCCTTCGACCACGCCTTACCACCTTGCCACCGCTTACCAGGCGCTGGCACATGCCACTGCCGGCTAGCTCGCGGCAGGGCTGAGCAGGCGGTCGAATTCGTTGCGCACGATGCGGTAGGACTCGCCGGAGAAGCCTTCCAGCCCGGCGCGGTCGATGACGGTGATATGGCCACGGCTGTGGCTGATCATGCGCAGTTCCGCCAGCTTGCCCACAGCTTCGGTGACGCCCTCGCGGCGCACGCCGAGCATGTCGGCGATGGTCTGCTGGGTGACATCCAGCTCGTTGCAGGGCGAACGGTCCAGCGCCAGCAGCAGCCAGCGGCACAACTGGGTGGTCAGCGAATGATGGCGGATGCAGACCGCCGTTTGCGAAACCTGCGTGAGCAGCGCCTGCATATAGAGCAGGGCCATGCGCTGCAGCGTGGGCAGCTCGGGGTAGATGGCGCGCAGGTCGCCGGCGGCCACGCGGAAGCCGCATCCGCTACTGCGTACCTCGATGCGGTTGGGCATGGTCTCGCCGCCGGTCAGCGCGGGCAGACCAACCATCCCCTCGCGGCCCACCGAGGCCAGTTCGACGGTGGCGCCGCTTTCCTGCAGCGACATCATCGAGACCACCGCGGTGCTCGGGAAGTAGAGATGCCGGATGCGTTGCCCGGAGTCGCTCAACAGTTGCCCTGTGCGCAGGTTGACGCTATCCAGCCGCGAAATGAGCAGGCGGCGCTCGCGCTGCGGCAGTGCGCCCAGCAAATGATTGCCGGACAGGTCCAGTTCTGTGTCGGTCATCCCATTCTCCCCTAGTCGAAAAAATCCCGGCCACGGCGTCAGCCGTTCTGTCTTGTTCTGTTCGGTTTGCCACGCAGCAGCGCCTGACCCGTTACTGTATTTAGCGTCATGCGTACGCTTGCCGACACTGGCCGGAGGTTGGAGATCGTCACGGTATTGGGGGGGATAAGCATTTGGCTGGGCTCATCCTTTTGACTGGAAGATGACTGGAATAAGGCTTAGGCCAGTCAGGTGCGGGCGGGGCAGGGCGCCGGGTCGGGCTGCGCGGCGTGTCCACGTGCAGGGCACCGCACGCGGATCGAGGCGAACGGGCTCCGGCAAACAATCTGAAAAAAACCTGTAAGTTCCATCGGTTGCCGGCGACGAATGGGCTCATTCACCCAGTTGGAGATTGCCATGTACCCGAACCTCGCCAAGTCGCTGTTTGCCGCCGCCGCCATTGCCGGTGCCGTGTTTGCCCTGGGCAGCGCCCATGCCGCCAGCGCGGCTGCCGATCGCGTTGGCAACGCGCCCTATGCCCAGTCGATGCACAGCGGCGCGCGCGACGTATTCAGCGACGGCGCACGCACGGCACCCGTGAGCGCATTCACCGATGGCGCCCGTGGCGGCAGGTTCGATAGCTTCACCGATGGTGCCCACGCCCGCACGGCCGATCCCTTTACCGACGGCGCGCGCATTGCCGGCCTGGACCGCACGGGTCCTTCCGCAGATCCTGCCCGCAGCATCGACCCGTACACCGACGGCGCCCGCACCCGCATGGTGGATCCGTTCACCGACGGCGCCCGCATTGCCGGCCTGGACCGCGTTGGCGTCTCGTCCGATCCTGCCCGCAGCATCGACCCGTACACCGATGGCGCCCGCACCCGCATGGTGGATCCCTTCACCGATAGCGCCCGCATCGCCGGCCTGGACCGCAGTGGCGTTTCGTCCGATCCGGCTCGCAACATCGACCCGTTCTCCGATGGCGCGCAGAAGCTGGCCGGCATGGACACGCGCGGCGTATCGGCATCCCCGGCCCGTAGCTTCGACCCGTACCAGGACGGCGCCCATGCGTGAGCCCGGCGGGAATCGCACGCGGGTGCTGGCTATTCGTCCAGCCAGGACCCGCGCAGATCGCTCTTTTGCAGCAGTTGCAGTAGCGTTTCGGCGGGCCGGCTCAGGCGGCCCGCGCGCAGCGAGATGAACTCCACCTCCGGCAGCGCCGGCAGGCTTTCACTATTGACCAGCGGCGACAAGCCGCGCCCGGAAAGGTATTGCGCCCTCACGGTAATGCCCAGACCGCCACGCGCGGCGGCGATGCAGCCCGAGTGACTGCTGCTGGTGCAGACGATCTGCCAGCGCATCCCGGCCTTGGCCAGCGTATCGAGCACGATGGCGCGCGTGACGCTGGGTTCGGGTACCAGGATCAGCGGCAAAGGCTGCCTGAGGTCCGCCACGGTGCCGGGCCGCGCGAGCCACTCCAGCTTGCCGCGGAACAGCGGGGTGCCGCGCCTGTCGCCTTCGCGGCGCTTGCCGATCATCAGGTCCAGCGCGCCGGCATCCATCAGCTCGTAGAGCTTGCCGGTCATGCCSATGGTGATTTCCAGTTCCACGTCCGGATGCGAGTTGCGAAACGCGGCCAGCACATTGGGCAGCGGCCCCAGCGCCAGGTCGTCCGAGGTGCCCAGCCGCACGCGTCCCTGCAGGCGGGGCGCGTTGAACTGGGATTCCGCGCGCGTGATGGCTTCCAGGATCAGCCGCGCATGCGCCAGCAGCGCCTCGCCGTCGGCGGTCATGGTCAGGGTGTGGGTATCGCGCACGAACAGCCGCCGTCCCACGTGCTGTTCCAGGCGCCGGATATGGTCGCTGACGCTGGACTGGGACAGGCCGAGCTGACGCCCCGCATCGGTGAAACTGTGTGCGGCGGCAACGGTGGCGAAGGTCCGGATCCAGACGGGATTGAGCATGCGGCATTGTCATCGGAATATCCGATTACAGTCAATATATCCAGAGGGGTTCCCGATTGATAGCGCAATCATTAACATCGATAGCATTCGTGGCCCTGGGTTCTTCCGGATCTGCTCCCCGCGATTCCACCCGATGGCCGCGCCGGTTCTCCACCGGTCCTTGCCGAGATGTACCAGATGAACAGCCAATCCTCCCAAAAGGCCATGCTGTGGATTGTCGCAGCGGGCTTTTTCATGCAAACGCTCGACACCACCATCGTCAACACCGCGTTGCCCGCGATGGCGCGCAGCCTAAACGAGACCCCCCTGGACATGAAGCCGGTGGTCGTGGCCTACACCCTGACCATGGCCATGCTGACGCCGGCCTCGGGCTGGCTGGCGGACCGCTTCGGCACCCGCCGGGTCTACTTCGCGGCGATCCTGACCTTTGTGCTCGGCTCGCTGTTTTGCGCCGGCGCGCAGAGCCTGGACCAGCTTGTGATCGCCCGCGTGGTCCAGGGCATCGGCGGCTCGATGCTGCTGCCGATCGGCCGGCTGGCGGTGCTGCGCAGCGTCTCCGGCGAGCAATACATCGCGGCCCTTGCCTTCGTGTCGGTGGCAGGGCAGGTCGGGCCCATCTTCGGGCCGGTGCTGGGCGGCTGGATCGTGCAGTCGGTGGCATGGCACTGGATCTTCCTGATCAATGTGCCGGTCGGCGCGATCGGGATGCTGGCCGTCTTGCGCTACTTGCCGGATAACACCAACGGACGCGCGCCCCCGTTCGACTTCATCGGATGCGGCTTGCTGTCGCTTTGCATGGTGGCATTTTCGCTGGCGCTCGACACGCCACGCGAAGCCAGTCATGCGGCATGGAGCGGCGGCCTGTTCGCGCTGAGCCTGCTGTCCGCGCTGCTATACATTCCACATGCCCGGCGGCGGCGCGATCCGCTGTTCCGGCTGGCGTTGTTTCGCGAACCCAACTTCAGCATCGGGCTGGCCGGCAACCTGGTTTGCCGCATCGGTTCCGGCGCGGTGCCATTCCTGATGCCATTGCTGCTGCAGTTGCAGATGGATTACTCGCCGCTGCATTCCGGGCTGATGCTGCTGCCGGCCGCGCTGGCCGGCGTGGTCGCCAAGCGCTGGATCGTGCCGTTGGTCAAACGCTTTGGCTATGACACCTTCCTGCTGGTCAACACCTTGCTCGTGGGTGGCTCGATCGCATCGTTCGCGGCGATTTCGCCGGGCTGGCCGACTGGTCTGGCCATCGCGCAGCTCGCGTTGTTCGGCGCCACCAACTCSATGCAGTTYGCKGCCATGAACAGCGTGACGCTGAAGGGCCTGAGCGTGGAAGACGCSGGCAGCGGCAACAGCCTGTTCTCGATGGTGCAGATGCTGGCGATCGGCCTCGGGGTCACCATCGGCGGCGGGCTAGTGAGCTTGTTCACCGCGCAGCTTGGCGTGGCGGGCACGGCTTACCGGCTGGCGTTCCTTACCGTGGGCATCATTACGCTGCTGTCGGCGCTGGTGTTCCGCCGGCTCGACGGGGAACAGTTCGACAAGGGCCGCGCGCCAAGCGTGGCCAGCCGCTGAATCATGCCGGCCACGCCGCGCCTGCGAAGGCACGGCGCGTGGCCTGTCACTCCGTCACGCCGTTCTCGCGCAGCAGCCGCTCGCACTCGTCGAGCAGGTCGTGCGCAAAAGCGGACTGGTAGTTGGGGTCGAGCGCTTCCATCATTTCATGGGCGGTGTACAGGCCGGCCTCGCGCGACAGCGTGCCGGCCAGTTGCCGTGCGAACTGATCGCTCAGTTGCGACAGCAGGCGCCGCTCCGCCAGCGCCAGTTGCAGCCTGGAGCGCGACAGCCAGAGGCCTGCCAGGGTGGAGCCCTGGGCATCGGTCATCCACTGGCGGTGTTCGTAGTACGCCGACAAACGCTCGGCGGCAAGGGCGAACAGCAGCGCCTTGCGCGTATCGAAATCCAGCTTGAGCGGCGCGGCAGGGGCGGCCGCGGAAGCGTCGGGATGTGAGGTTTTCATAGGGCTTGCGAATAATGCGGAGGGCGCGAGCCTACCACGGCCGGGCGCGTCCCACGCCGGAATGGCCGTGCAGGGCCATTCCGCCTTCCCGTGGTCAGGACGGTTTGTCCGCGGCGAACCGCGCGGTCAGCCACGCGCCAATTGCCTGGATTTCTTCCATGCAGACCGAGTGCGACATGCGGTAGGTGTGCCATTCCACCGTGCATCCCTGCTGTTGCAGCGTATCGCGCGCCAGCATGCCTAGCTTGACGGGTACCACGTCGTCCTCGGCGCCATGCCCGGCGAAGATCGGCGTGGCGCGGTTGGCCTCGCTCAACTCGGCGGCAAGCAGCGCGGGCGAGGGGATATAGGTGGAAAGGGCGATGATGCCGCCCAGGCGCTCGGGATGCGTGAGGCCGGTGGTATAGGCCACGGCGCCGCCCTGCGAGAAGCCGGCCAGCACGATGCGATGGCTGGGCACGCCGCGCTGGTTCTCGCGCGCGATCAGCGCGCGAATGGCCTGGCGGGTGACGCGTATCCCAGCCTCGTCCACTTGGCGGCGCGCGTCGTCCAGGGACTCGATGTCATACCACGCCGGCATGACGTAGCCCCCGTTGCAGGTGACCGGGATGGCCGGCGCGTTGGGAAACACGAAACGCACGCCGGGTACGGGCGCCAGGTCCAGTTCGGGCACCACGGGGACGAAGTCGCTGCCGTCGGCGCCGAGGCCGTGCATCCATATGACCGACCATGTCGGTGATGGCGCGGTTTCGATCTCAATGGCTGGCAGCAGTTCGCTCATATCAGTTTCCTGTTGGGTCCCGGGCCGGGCACGGACGTCGCGAGGCACCGCGCGCGGCGTTGGGTCTGTGTGTGGATGACGCGGGAGAACCGCGCAAGACGGCCAGTATCGCAC
>NZ_JBFTLX010000241.1:0-10986 GCF_056396665.1 Cupriavidus sp. 05T313
GTTTTATTGCTTCTAGCAGCTAGAAGCAATAAAACCCCGCCCCCAAACGTCAGCAGCAACCAGAAACACCCAGACAAAACCCCACCCAAACCTCAACTCAAAACAACCAACCCACCAGGCAACAACCTGACCTGCAAATCAAAAGTATGCTGCAACTGAGCCAGCGCAAGATCCAGCGACGCCATAAAAACACTCCCACTCACAGGCTTGTCACGCACAGCAGCATTCATCAGCACCACACGCCCGCGCCGGTAGCGATTGATCTCGTCAAGCACATCGATCAGCCGCGCCTGGCTAAACACCAGTTCACCGTTCCGCCATGCCGAAACGCCAGCCGGTTCGATCCGCGCAACGCCGCCGGCGGCAACATCGTCATAGACCGTCTGCTGGCGTGCCTGCAGCACCCGGTTGCCGGCCGGATGCTCCACCCTCAGCGCCCCCTCGATACATGTCACGCAGACCTTGTCCGCCAGGTGCCGGACCTCGAAGCGTCGGCAAGTCACCGGCACCATGTTGAAATCGCCATCGTGGCACCAGGACGTGACGACCTCGATACAAAAAGCCTGCTGGGTGAAACATTGGAGATGCACCGGCCCGCCCCGGCTGACGGCAGGCCGTACGTCAGATCACCATCGCGCGCAACGTCACGGGGAGGCAGTTWCCTCTTCCGCCAGCACGGCGGCGCCGGTGTCCAGCGCTTGCCCGTCTGCAGGCGCGTCGGACACGGCGGGCTGGAAGTTGCGCAGATGGAGGAAGAACTGCCCCATCATCTGCATCCACAGCTGCATCGCCACGGTGAGATAGTCGGGGCCCACGCCGCCGGAGATCACCACGTCCATTTCCAGGACCAGGAATTCGCCATGCTGCGCGACGCGTGCGAAGCGCTTTGCGCGATGCCAGTCGCCAAGCACGCCCTCGGGCAGGGCACCACCTTGCACCCGCAGCGGGCAGCTCAGCGTGAAGTCCAGGTACTCGCCCGGCGTTACCGAATTGCCCCACAGGACCTGGAAGCCGACCCCGTGGCTGGCACTGTGCAGGCGCGGCACGCCGTCCTGCTCGATGGCCGCCACGGCGCATCCGGCGGCCTTGATGGCGTCAGCGACCTGGTCGGAAGTGGCCGCCATTAGCAGGGCGGGCTTGGTGTCTTCTGCGACTTCAACCTGGTTGGCATTTGCGTTCATGGTATTTCCTGAAACTTGAATGGGAAGGAGGATAGGTGGCTGGCCGGGGCAACATGCGCCCCGACCCGCGGCTTCAGTTCACTTTCTGCAGCACCGCGTCCAGCGCGGCGGTATCGATGCTCAACGTGCCCGCTTGCGTGAGTTTGGCAAGATAGGCCTGCACAAGCTGCTGCTGGCGCTGCTGGCGCATCGCCGCCACCAGCTGGGACTTGATCTCGTCCAGCGCCGCGGTACGGGCGGGCTGCGAATCCAGCAGCTTCACCACATGAAAGCCCGCGTCCGATTGCACCGGATCGCTGACCTGTCCGGCCTTGAGCCTGGCGACAACATCGCGCACTTCCGGCAGCATCTGGGCCAGCGGCAGCGTGCCGACTTCGCCGCCGCGCTCCGCGCCGCGGGCATCCTGCGAATGGCGCTTGGCCAGGGCGGCGAAATCGCCCTGGCGTGCCTGCCCGGCCAGCTTGCGCGCTTCATCGCGAACCCTGGCGGTGGCAGCCGCATCGCCGGCTTTGGTTGCCAGGAAAATCTGCGCGACGCGATACGTCGCTGGCACCTGGAAGTTCACCTTGCCCTCTTCGTAAGCCGCCTTGACCTCGGCCTCGGACGGATAGCCGGCCGGCACCTGCGTGACCGACTCCAGGTAGGTGGTGGATACGATCCGCGCGGAGATCTCGCGCACGGCGGCGTCCACGCGTGCCTTCACCTCCGGCTGGTCCGCCCATCCCTTGGCCTGCGCCTCGCGCAGCAGCGCTTCGCTGGCCAGGCGCTGGCGCAGCCAGCTCTCGATGCCCGCGCGGTTGCTCCTGGCGGCGGCCCGGTCCGCGTCGGGCAAGCCCTGCAGCAAGCGAGCCACATCGTCCTGGCCTACCGTGATCGTACCGAGGCGTGCCACGACAGGGGCGGCGGCGGGTTCCGCCGCCTGCACGGGTGCCGCGCTCAGCCAGAAAGCCAGCAAGATGCCGATGGCCGTACGCACCGGAGGCAGCACGGCCTGGACATGCAATTTCAATCGATTCATCTGCGTAGGTACCCTTTTCTCCGGACGCGCGGGCGCGCAGACGCGGGAACCGGCGGCGCCGCCCGGCCCACGCACAGCCGTGCGTTCCTCATTACAGCGCAGCAACATGACAAAGCACTCGCGCCCCAGCAACAGCAGGCTCGGCGCCACCGCGATGCACGGGCTGCTGCTGGATTCGCGGGTCACGGGCGCGCAGCCTCCGGCGCGCCTGTCGCCGCCCTGGCATCGGTCGAGGCGCTCGCCGCCGGCGCGGCCTGAGCCGCGCCGGCGGCCGAGAAGCGCCCTTCGTAGAGCTTGTCGCCATACTCCTGCGCGATCTGCTCGAACTTGACCCGGCTCTGCGCGGCAAAGGGCTGGCGAGCGATCATCACCGCGCCGATATCGACCGTCTCATACGCATGCAGGATCTCTTGCCCGACGGCGTACAACTGCGCGTTCTTGGCCTCGCATCGGGCTATCGCCGTGTTCCGCGACGTGGCCTCGACGGTCAGCCGCTGGCGCTCGGCCTCCGCCGCGCGCGCCAGCTTCAGCAGCTCGTCGTAGGCGTTGCGGTACTGGGCGACCTGCGCGCTCGCCTTCTCCGCGATGGCTTGCGCCTGCTGCTTTCCTTGCTGGTTCCTGTCGCTCAGCCTTTCGCGCTCCTGGCGCTCGGCCGCGAGCTGTGCGCGGGTGCGTTCCAGGTCTTTCCGGAGTGCCTCGGAATCCGTGGCGGGCGCAACGGCGCCGCCGCCCTGCGGCGCGCCGGCCTTGAGCGCAGCCAGTTCGTTCTGCGCCTGCTGCAATTGCGTGGTCGTGATGCGCAGCTGCGCACGCAAGCGCTCTTCCATGGTCTGGGCCTGCTGGGCGTGGGCGGTTGCCCCCGCCATCAGGAGGCTGGCGCATAGCGCCAGCGGACGCCAGGCGCCTCGGAGGCATGATGTGGATGACACGGTATCCCTCCTAGAAGCGCGTGTTGATCTCGACCTGCAAGATATCGATTGCCAGCGGCGGGCCATAGACTTCCTTGGTCGACGTCCAGCGGCCGGTGAACCAGGTGTTCTTGTCGACAGCGTACGAGCCGCCCACGTAATAGCCGCGCGCGTTGGTGCCGCCCAGGTGGAAAGTCGAATCGTTGTAGCCGTCCGGCATCGAATCCGGCTCGATGCGCTTGTAGCCAAGCAGCAGGTTCCAGTCGCCCCTGGCAACGGTAACGGGCTTGCCCAGCGTGGCCTGGAACATGTAGGCGTTGCCGCCGCTCTTGAAGTCGGCGCGATTGGTGCCGCCGCTGCCGCCGAAGTTGTTGACGATGCCGCCGTTGGCGCGCGTGAACATGCCGTTCTCGTCGTACGCCAGGTTGCGGACGTAGTTCGCATCCATGCGCAGGCCGAGGCTGCCGGCCACCTTGGTTTCCCAGCGGAAGTTCAGGTCGAGCAACTGGAACTTGGAAGCCAGGCCCACGTACTGGGGCTGCGGCGTGCCGGCCGGATCCAGCGGGTTGAGCGCGATATTGCGCAACAGCATCAACGTGTTGCCCTTCTGCATGAAGGCCGGCCGCGCCCAGTCCGTGCTGCAGCTGTCGGCGCCAGCGTACAAGGCGCAAGGCTGGGACACTTCGCCGCTGACATTGCGGAAGTCGTAATACGCCAGCGCTCCGCGCAGGCGGTTGTCGTTGTTGACCTTCCAACTGGCGCCGATCTGCGCGCCCAGCAGCCACTTCTTCTCGCTGCTCGCCTTGTTCTGGCTGCGGCTCGGGAAGTTGTCCGAGGAGTATTCGAGCGGAACCAGGCCGAGGGTGCCGAACAACGCCACGTCCCTGTTGGGCAGCGCCTTGTCGAACTGCGCCGCCAGGCCGTCGAAATTCAGGTCGTTCGAGAACAGCAGGTCGGACGACACGAACGGGTTGCCGAAGCGGCCAGCGGTCAGGTTGACCCATTCCGCCGGCCGGTATGACAGCCAGCCCTGGTCGAGCCACACGTTCTTCTTGGCAAGGCCGCCGCCAAGCGTCTGGTTGGTGGACACGGGGCTGTCGTCATTGCCGGTCGCGATGCGGATGCCCGCACGGGTGCTCTCGGAAATATCGGCGTAGACGCCGAACCTCGCACGGGCGCGCAGCAGGCTCACGCGGTTCTGGCGCGTGTTGAGCAGCGGCGGCAGCGACAGGTTGGTGTTCGGGTTGACGTCGAAGCCCGGGCCCTGGTTGATCGCCGACCAGTCGATGGCACTATCGGTGTTGTTGCTGGAGTAGAAGCGCGATTCGTCGCGCACGCGCACATCGCCTTCGATGCGGATGCGCTTGGTCCACTCCGGCGTCTCGTTCGGAGCCGCCCAGCCCTCGGCCTGCGCCTGGGCCATGACCTGCCCCTTGACCTCGTCGCGGATCTGGTCGCGGACCGTGTCCGAGATATAGGGCACACGCACATCGCCCGGCTCCACGCGCATGCCGCCGGCGGTAGCGGCCGGCGCCACCGACGCCACGCGCTGCGCCTGCTGGGCAGCGATCGCCTCGGTCTGGGCCTGGGCCAGCAGCGCCTCGCCGGCGTCCTTGTTCAGCGCGCCGCTCTGGATCAGGCTGCGGATCAGCCTGACCATGGAGGTGTCGCCGGGCGCCGCGGCTTGCGCGTGGCCCGCGCCGCTCGCCGTCAGCAATGCGATCGCCATGGCCGCGGCCAGGACCTGCGTCTTGCGTATGGGCGCCGCCTGGTGTGAGGAGCGGCCCTTTGTTTCGTGCGTCTGCCACGCTGCACCACGGCCCAGATGTCGCTGGGGGATTGCTGGATGGTTCATCGGTTCGTTCAAGAGAATGGGATGGGATAGGTGGGACAGGCGGCGACGTGCCTCGGGCATCGTCACGGCCGGCGCCCCTTGATCGACATACGCATCGGAAAGCGCAGCGAAGCCGGCGGCCGCTCGTYGGCCCGGAAATCGCGCACCATGGCCAGCACGGCTTCGTCGGTCTGCGCGTTGCCGGTGCCGCGCACCAGTTGCGCGCGCGTCGCCTTGCCGTCGGCGTCCAGCCACAGATCGATGCGGATATCCTCGAACGCCAGTTGCCGGGTACGCTGGTCGCGCGCGAACGCCTGCTGCAAGGCATTCGAGACATAGCTCGCATAGGACCGGCTGCCGAGTCCGCCACCGCCGCCGGTCATGCCGCCGCCGCTCCCGGCCTGGATGCCGAAAGCGTCCGTGCCGGCTTGCGCCGCGCCGTCGATCGTGACCGGGTCGCCGAGGTCCTTCGACGGGCTTGGCGGCGCGTCGTCCTTCGGCGCTTCCTGAGGGTCCGCCGGTTTGGGCTCGACCACTTCCGGCTTGATCTTCTCCGGCTCCGGTTCGGGCAGCTTCTCGGGTTCGGGCGGCGGAGGCGGCGGCGGTGGCAGCACCAGCATCGGCGTGGCGGCCACCTCGCGCCTGGTGCTGGCCGTATCGGACAGCAGGCGCCAGACCAGCACAGCCAGCCCGACGATCACCAGCGCGCCGATGAGCAGCCCGCCCCAGCGGCGCCACAGGGCGGCCGCGCGCTGCCGGGGGCGAGGAGTTGGATCGCGATGTTTCACCCGACTCTCCTCACGCCGGCTTGCCGGTGACGAGGCCGATCTGGTTCAGGTCGATGCGCCTGAGCAGGTCCAGCACCTCCACGACCTTCGCGTACTGCACGGCGGCATCGCCACGCACGATCACGGGGAAATCCGGTGTCAGGGCCTTCTCCGTGCGCAGGCGCTCCTCCAGTTCCGGCAGCGTCACCGGATAGGCATCGAGGAACACCTGGCCCGCGTTGTCGATCGTGATGGCCTTGGTCTTGGGCTTCTCCAGCGCGACCGACGAACTAGCCTTGGGCAGGTCCACCTTGATGCCCGGGATGCTGGCATTGCTGGTCAGGATAAAAATCACCAGCACCACCAGCAGCACATCGACGAAGGGAGTGATGTTGATGCCGCTCGAGCGCTTCTTGGTGCCGAACTTGGCTGCGTATGCCATGGCCGCGCGCTCCCCTTAAGCCCGGTGCAGGGCAGCGGGGACGCGACGTCCCTCGCCCTGCTCTTCGGCCAGGCGCGTGGCGAACTCATCCACGAACACCGCCATGTCGGCGCCGATCGAATCCGAACGAGAGGCCAGCCAGTTGTAGCCGAACAGCGCGGGAATCGCGACGCCCAGGCCGGCGGCGGTACACAGCAAGGCCGCGGCCATGCCCGGCGCCACCGAGTTGATATCCACCGCGCCGGCCATGGCCGCCACGACGAATACCAGCATGATCCCGATCACCGTGCCGAACAGGCCGACGTACGGCGCGCCCTCGATGGTGGTCGACAGCCAGTTCATGCGGGCCGCCATGCGTTCGCTCTCGCGCACCATCACGCCATCCATCGCCGCGCGGATCGCGCTGATGGTGGCATCGGAAACCGCATTGAGGTCGTAGCCCATCTGATGGCGGCGGTGCATTTCCTCGACCGCCATTTCATACAGGCGCCACAGCGACGAATCCGCCTTGACGTCCTCGGGGATCCGGTTGCTCTTGGCCAGTTGGTCCAGCGGCGCGCCGGACGCCTGGCGGAAGTGCACCATGAACGCGGCATTGGCGCGCGAGTTCGCACCGAAGCTGCGGCCCTTGCTGATCATGATGGCCCACGACAGCGCCATCATGATGCCGAGCAGGCCCACCACGATCCACGCGTCGAGCGGCATGGCCGCCAGGATGAAGCCGAAGTGGCTCTTGCCGGCCTGCTGCTCGTCGGCACCGAATACGGCAAGCCGCGACTCGGCGCCCTGCGATACGGCGTCCGCCAGGATCAGCGCATCCGGGCGTGCGATCTTGGACAGGCGCACTTCAYCGATGGCGCCGGTGAAAGGGGCCAGTGCGGAGCCGGCAGCCGTGTCGGCACCCAGCGAGGCCGGCGTGTTCAAGGCCGGCAGGCTGGCCGCCAGCGACGCGGCGGGGCGTCCGCCGACATAGAGGGCCACGCTCTTGCCATCGGACTTGACCGCCAGGTGCGACCACTGTCCGGCCTGCACGGGCTGGCCGGGATTGCTGCGTTGGCCGTTGACCTGCACAAAGGGCACGCCCTGGTCGATGCCGATGACGAGTTCGCCCGCGCCATCGCGGCGGGCGTAGATGACTTGCAGCGGCCCAAGCTTCTCGGGGCGTACCCATGCGGAAAAGCCGAACTGCGCGCCGGCGGCCAGCGCCAGCGAAGGAGACGACGGCAGCACCAGCGGCGCGGCGCCGAGCTGCGCGCCCTTGCCGATGACCGTGCCATCGATGCTCACCACGGCGGTCTGGCTATGGTTGCCATAAGCCGTGGTATCGCGCGCCGGCACGCTGCCCTCGGCAAAGTGATAGACGAGGGTGTAGTCCGGGTCGAAGGTCCGCTGGCCATTGCCCGATGCCGGCGCCTTGGCATTGCCGTAGTACATCCACAACTGCTGCGGGCCGCCCGCCGATACCGCCGGCACATCGACCCAGACCAGCGCGATGCCCAGCAGCGGATCGAACTGTTCGATCTGGTGGTTGAGCACCGTCTTGTCGTCCGCCGCGACGAAGCGCAGGTCGGCGCCGGTCTCGCTCACGCCTTCGAAACTGAAGTTGCCGGTATGCAGGCGCAGCAGCACCGGAGTACGGCCCGCGTCGCCGCCGATCGCCCCGCCCTTGGGGCCGGCATCGATCGTGACCGGCTTGCGGTAAGCCCAGTCGGGCTGCCACCAGGCATGGGCCAGGTCAGGCAGTAGTGTGCTCAGCAGCGTGAGCACGAGCAAAAGGATGCGTCGCATGACAGTGGTTCTCGGTTAGCTCGTAAGGAATGGATGTAAAAGAGGCTGGAGCGAAGGTCAGTAGCTCGCGGTGACGCTGAAATTCACCCGCGGGTCGCCGCGCTCCGTGCGTGGCCCGGCCTTCAGCGGATAGCCCAGGTCCAGGCGCCCGGTGACTTTCTGGCCGAGGCGGAAGGTGGTGCCCATGCCCACCGAGGCGAGCGAGAAATTGCTCTGCTGCTCGGGCAACGGATCGCGCAGGCGCACCTGGCCGGCATCGGCGAACAAATAGGCGCGCCAGTTCTCGACCACGGAGGTAAAGAACGTGAGCGGCGGCGTGCGCATCTCGACGGAACCGACCACGCCGTAGTCACCCGTGGTTTCGGCCGACAGGTAGGCGCGCACGGAATTCATGCCGCCGGCGGCGATCTGCTCGTTCGACACCAGCGGGGAATCCGTGATCTGGGCAGCCAGGCGCCATCCCAGTTGCGCGTTCCCCGCAAAGGTGTACGTGCCATTGGTATCGCCCTTGAGCACCATGAAGCTCGGCGAAGCCTTGTAGCGCTTGTAGTCGAATTGCTGCGCCGTGCTGCCATAGCCGAGGAAACTGCGCGTGCCCGCGACCAGCGACAGGTTCAGGCCAAAGCTGCCGCGTTCCGTCTGCCCGAAGCCCGAATAGCCCAGGGTGATCGGCGCGTATTTGAGCGGCACGGTGTCGCCGCTGCTGCCCAGGCGCGTGACCTCCTCGTTGTCCTTGAAGTCCACGCCCGCGCTGAACGCGTGCCACCACGCGCCGGTGTTCGGCACGGTGTAGGTCGCCTTCACGCCGACCGCATAGCCCTTGCCCAGTACGTTCGTGCCGCCCACCGTCGCGACGTTGCTGTCCGACTTGTAGCCAGAAGCCTCGACGCCCCAGTTGGTCCCACGCAGCGGCGCCACATAAGAGCCCGACCACACCTGCGTCTGGTTCAGGTCCTGCGGCGCGCCAAAGAAGCTGACCGATGCGCTGTGGCCAAGTTGCCAGAGATTGTCGTGGCCAAGCGAAGCCGTGGCCCGCAGCTGTTTCGTGTCCGCGCTGTAGTCGTTGTTCAGGCCGACGCTCGCCCGCCACGGGCTGCTGTCGTCGACCTTGAGATCCACGTCCATCGTGCCGGGCAGCGTGCCCTGCCGGACCAGCGGCATCACCTGCCGGTTCCCGCCGCGGTTCAGCGCGGTCAGCTCCGTCTGCGCCTGGTTGAAATCCGGCACCGCGCCCTCCGCCAGCGCGGGCACCTGCTCACGCACCTCCACCGGCGAGTTGTATTGCGCGCCAACCACGCGCACGCGCCCCACCTTGGTCTCGCTCACCTGCAGGAAGACCACGCCGCCGACAGCCTGCTGCTCGGGCAGGTCCACGTACACCGACTGGAAACCCTTGGCCTGGTAAGCCGCGAGCAAGGCATCGCGCGCGCCCTCGATATCCTTCATGGTGCGTTTGGGGCCGAGGTAAGGCGTCACCGCGCGCTCGATCGAGCGTGCGTCCAGCACCGTGTTCCCACGCACGATGTACTCATTGATGTCGACGCGGCGTTCCGCTTCGGGCTGTACGGCAGGTGCCGGCGCCTCCGCCGCTGCATCGGCCGTAGCCTGCGCCATGGCTGTTCCCTGCGCCCCTAGTCCCAGTATCGCGAGACACACCGCCCTCCAGCGCCCGGACGCTTCTTTCTTGTTCTTGCCTTGCATGTGTTTACTCAATTCCTTGCGAAACAATTGCCGTCGTTCCCTTGCGCCGGCGCCCCCACCAGAGGCAAGTCGCATGCGATCGCATCCGCGAGGCCATGATGAGCGGTCATCATTTCAGCGCCGCGTACGAATGGTTAGACGAACGGCCCGCGCGGCGACTGTCGTTTGTCACGAAAGCTTCATGCGCGCAGGCGGGCGTTGGCGATGCGCTTTAAAGGCAGGTGTTCGCGGATAGGAAATTACGTGCCGCGCGGTCTGAAAGGCGGCGCTACACTTCAGGCATATCGCCAATGCCGTTTTTGGCGAGCAACGATGACGGAGCACGAAATGGGCAAGTGGCTGGCAGTTGCGGCAATGACCGTGGGTAGCCTTGGGACGGCCGGCTCCCTGCTCGCTTCGGAGGCGCCCCCACCGATGGGGGATGCCGCGGCGAGTTGTGTCGAGGTCGAAGTCGATGGCGTGCGGGCCCCGTCGTTTACCTGCCTGACGCAAAAGCTGATTCCCAAGCCCGGCCCGGGCGAGCCGCCCTCTGACCGGAAGCTGGCATCCGAAGCCATCGTGGAACGCCCCTCCAATGCACTGGGGCTGTTCAACTATTCGGTGACAAGCCACCGCATGGGCAACACCTTCGGTACATTGGTCACGCCGCAGCGGCCATCCAATCCGGCGCCATAGGCGGGCCGGTTAATTCATTTCCATTTTTTTAAAGGAAAAGACGTGCCATTCATCATCGCCGGCCTGGCATTGATCGGTGCCCTCATCTACGGCGCGGTCCGTCTCTACGCAACGGTAGCCGCCGCCTTTGGCTGGCTCGCCGGTACCGCTGCCGTCGTGTTCTGCGCGGCACTGCTTGCTGCATTCGTCGCAAGCCTGGTGCGCCGCTATCGCGCGATCCACGGCGTGACGGTCAAAGGGGAACGCATCCTGTCGCTGGAGGGATCGTGGGGAAAGGTCCGTGTGGACCCTGAGCGCAAACGTGGCGCACTGGACGTCGACGGCCAGCAGACGAAGTTTATTTTTGCGGATATCGCGGGCGCCAGCGCGCTGGAGAACGGCGGCGAATGGAAGCTTGCATTGCGTCTGGAACACAATGCGCAAGGCGGCTGGAATATACCGATGGCGAATCGGAAGGAGGCGTTGCGCTGGGCGAAGATATTCGACCTGGCTGCCGTGCAGAAGCTTTGAATGCTCGCATGGCAAGGATCGGCGGAGCACGCGCCGAGGCCATCGCAGAAAAGAAAAAGCCCCGCAGAAACCTGCGGGGCTTTTCTCAATAATGGTGGGCCTCCCGTGAGTCGAACACGGCACCAACGGATTATGAGTCCGCTGCTCTAACCAGGCATGAGC
>NZ_JBFTLX010000242.1:0-10799 GCF_056396665.1 Cupriavidus sp. 05T313
ACGTTCCAGGCCATCGGCGCCTTCCTGACGGGTTCATGCCACCGTCGTGCTCCGGGGCCTGCCAATGCACTGAACGACCAGCTTACGATGCTTGAACAGCGCACGGGGACGATTGGCGTGCCACTGTGCCACGAGTCGACGCGCATGCCGTACCTCGCGCAGGTATCGCAGTACATTGGCGGGCAACGCGAGCGGATCGTGGCCAGTTGGGATACGTTGATGGCCTCGAAGTGGCTTCGCGCACCGCTGCAAGGCGTGATGTTCGCGCCGGTGTTTGCCGCGAGCCAGCCGGTTGCAGTACCGGTTCTGACGCCGGCCATGGCCGCGTCGGCTGAAGTAGCCCGGCCCGACGTCTCCAGCATGGCGCTGCGTGAGCAGCCGGCCTCGCTACTGCCCACGTGGCAGGAGATTGGCCGCAGCCTGCGCCGGCATCGAGGCAGGCGCATCGGCTTTTACTGGCCGAACGCGCTCGCCGCGCTTGTCACCGTGGCAGCGATCGGCTGGTGCGTGGCGATGACAATCTCGTTTGCCGGCAACCTGCAAGGCATCCGGCAGGCGCGGGCGAGCGCCGATGCAGCCGACGCAGCCGTTGCGGCCGCGCCCGGCAGCCCGGCTGCCCTGCGCGCGCAACTCGCGCTGCAGCAGCGCATTGAGATGCTGGAGTATCGGCAGCAGCATGGCGCGCCGTGGCATCTGCGTGCGGGCCTGAACCGCAATGACGCGATGCTCGACGAGCTGTGGCAGTCGTACAGGACGGTCGCCGAGCGCAACCTGCAGCGCCCGGTCTTGCAGACCCTGCGGGCCACGCTCACCGATCTCGCGCAGACGCGCGCCGATGCGTTGCAGAGTCACGACGCGCAGCGGCGCGGCTATGACGCGCTCAAGGGGTACCTGATGCTGGCGGAACCGCGCCGCACCGATCCCGCGTTCCTGACCGGGTTGATCGTCTCCGCATGGCCCGCACCGGCTGTGATGCCGGCCGGCGAGTGGCTGGACACGTCGCAGCGGCTCGCCAGCTTCTACGCAGCCCACCTGAAGGCGCACCCGGAATGGCGCATCAACGCGTCCGATACCCTCGTGGCCGAGGCGCGCAACACACTCGTCAACCAGATCGGCCTCGCGAACGCCGACGACACGGTCTACCAGAACGTGCTGGATGACGTGCGGGGCAAGTACGCGGATGCATCGCTCGCGACGCTGCTCGGTGGCGCAGACGCGCGTGGGCTCTTCACCACGACGCGCACGGTGCCGGGCGTCTTTACGCGCGCGGCGTGGGACGGCATGATCGCCGAGTCGATCGACAAGGCCGCTCGCGAACGGCGCGTGCATGGCGACTGGGTGCTGGCGAACGGGGGCGCGGCACAGTCGGTGGCGGCGACCGTCGCGCAAGGGGCCGTAATGACGAGCGCACGGCAGGAGCAACGCGCCACCGACGATCTCAAGGCGCGGCTGACCGAGCGCTATTTTGCGGAGTACACGGCCGCATGGCAGGGCATGCTCAACAGCATCCAGTGGCAGCAGGCGGCGAACCTGAACGATGCGATCGACCAGCTCACTCGGCTGACGGACGCGCAGACGTCACCGCTGATCGCGCTGATGCGGTCCGTGCAGTATCAGGCACAGGCGGGTCGTCCGCAGCAGGCGCTGGCCGACACACTGGTGCGCAAGGCGCAAAGCCTGATCGGCAGCGACGACAAGGCCCAGGCCGCCGCAGTCCATCCTCTGGACAAGCCATTCGGGCCGCTGCTCGCGCTGATGGGCGACGGTGGCGGCAGCGCTAGCGCTGGCAGCGGAGATGGTCACGGCGGGAATGCCGCCAGTGCCGCCACGACGCTGAACGGGGTGAGCCTCGCGCGCTACCTGACGGTCGCCACCACGATGCGCCTGAAGCTCCAGCAGGTGGCGGCGAGTCCCGATGCGCAGGTGATGGCCCGCTCGCTCGCGCAGGCCGTGTTCCAGGGGAAGCTCTCGGAACTCGCACAGGCACAGGATGACGCAGCGCTCACCGCCGCGAGCCTGGGCACGCAGTGGTCGGGCTTTGGCGACGCGCTGTTTGCGYGACCGCTCGACACGGCCTGGCAGACGATCCTGCAGCCGGCCGCCGCGAGCCTGAACGAGGCGTGGCGCGTGAGCGTCGCTGCACCGTTTGCGACCACCTTCAGCGGCCGCTATCCGTTCTTCGATACGAATGCCGATGCGTCGTTCGCCGAGCTGGGGCGCTACGTGCGGTTCGACACGGGACTGATCGCGCGCTTCGTCACGACGCAACTGGCCGGCGTGCTCAAGCCGCAAGGCGACCAGTGGGTGCCCAATGAACTGGCGCCGCAGGCGTTGCAGTTCGATCCCGCGTTCCTCGCCGCGATCCGGCAGTTGTCCACGCTTGGTGCCCAGATGTACGTGCAGGGCGATGCGGGATACCGCTTCGAGATCATGGCATTGCCGACCCCGAACGTCACGCGTTCGGCGCTGTCCGTCGACGGCAAGCAGATCGTCTACTTCAATCAGCGCGAAGCGTATACGCCGCTCGCGTGGCCCGGCAATGGCCTGAACGGCCACGCGGGCTTGACGTGGCAGTCGGTCAATGCCGGCACGCGCCAGGCGTTCGAGTCGACCGGCGACTGGGCCTTCCTGCGCCTGCTGGCGAAGGCCGAGGTCCAGCCGCTCGACAGCACGCGCTATGCACTCACGTGGAAGGCGTTGGACAAAGATACGGACGGTGAGCCGCTGCGCTACGTGCTGCGCACGCAGGTTGGCGCGGGTCCGCTGGATCTGCTCAAGCTGCGCGACTTCAGGATGCCCGAGCGCGTCTTTATCGTCGCCAAGGCCGGGACGGCGCCGGTTCTGCCTCCATTGCGACCGGAGATGACACCATGAGTGACGAAGACAATCCGCTGCTGAAATATTACGACGCCGAGATGCGCTATCTGCGCGAGGCGAGCAGGGAGTTCGCCGCGGCGCAGCCCAATGCGGCGCGCCGGCTGGGCCTGACGAGCCTGGGTGAGCGCGAAGACAGCGTGGAACAGCTCTACCAGGGCTTTGCGTTCCTGATGGCGCGGATGCGCGCGAAGCTCGATGACGCGCTGCCGGAAATCACCGACCCGCTGATCGACAACCTGTGGCCGCACGCCGGGCGCACGATTCCGTCGCTGGCGATCCTCGAATGCGTGYCGCGCGCGGGCGAGGCACGCGTGCTCGGCACGCTGCCCGCGGGCTCTCAGGTGCGCTCCAGCCCGGTCGGCCCCGAGGGCACTGTGTGCGCGTACCGCACCACCCAGCCCGTGCGCCTGCTGCCGCTCGAGCTGGTGGAGGCGGCCCCTGCGGTGCGCGCCGACGGCCGCACGGTGATCCGCATCGCGTTCGAATTGCTGCATTTCGACCAGCGCCCGCTCGATGACCTGGCGCGCATCCGCTTGTACCTGCATGGCGACCGGCCAACCGCCTCGGCGTTATATGCGGCGTTGACGCGCCAGGTCGACGCGATTGCAGTGCGCATGGCGCGGGTCCATGATGGGCGCCCGCAGCCACTGCCGCGCATGACGATCGAGGTGGCGGGCTTCGGTCCTGAGACGCGGCTCTGGCCGTCTGACCACGAGCGGCGCAACCGGGAGCTGGATCGGGAGCAGACGATGCTCGAGTACTTCACGTTCCCCGAGAAATTCCATTTCGTGGACCTGTGCGGCTTCGATGCGGCGAGCGTGCCTCCGGGCGAAACGCGTGTCGAATTCGAGGTCCTGCTCAACGGGCCGCTCGCCGGCGACGTAGCGTTTGGCACCAGCAACCTCCGGCTCTTCTGCACACCGGTGATCAACCTGTTCGAGATCGATGCGCAGCCGCTGCAGCCCAACGCGCATGATCGCGACTACCTGGTGCGCGCGCCGGACGCCGACGGCGCGCACATCGAACCCTACGATGCGCTGTCGGTTGCCGCTACCGACCTGAACAGTGCGGAGCAGCACGCCTACCGGCCCTTCAAGACATTCCAGCACCGCGGTGGCATGCTGCGGCACGAGGCGCCCGAACGGTACTTCCATGCGTCGCTGGGCTTTGGTGTGACCGGTGGCCGCCAGATGTGGATCACGCTGGGCGGCCACGTATGGGACAAACTCGGGGACGCCCCCGGCAGCCCGCCCGATACGCACGTGAAAGTGCGCGTGCTGGCGAACAACGGCACGTTGCCGCGCATGGCGCTGCGCGAGTCGACGATCACCGCGCTCGCATCGAGCGCGGGGGACGTCGGCAGCGTTCGCAACCTGACGCAGCCCACGTTGCCGCTCTATCCGCCGAGAGGCAGGCAATACCCGTGGCAGGTCATGTCGCACTTCTCCGGTCACGAGTTCAACACACTGGACACGGATGTGCTGCGCGGCGTGCTTGCCCTGTACGACTGGACCGGGCTGGACGACAACGCGAAGCGCATCGCGGCGATCCGGCGCGTCAGGCTTGAGCAACAGGGCGTCCTGCGGAAACAGGGCATGCTGCGGGAGTTCGCCATTCATGTGGAGATTGATCCGGCGGCCTTCGCTGGCCCAGGCGACGTGGTGCTGTTTGGGGACGTGCTGAGTCACTTCGTCGGGCGCTACGCCAGTCTTCACTATTCGGTGCGGCTCGTGCTGGTCGCGAACGGCAAGCAGACGGGCTATCCCGCCACCGAATTCACCGGATCGGGGTTCTGATGGCAGTGAAACACGCGACGTACGTGATGTATGCGACATTTCGCTGGGTGTGGCGATCAGCGGCCTCCCTGGGGCTGGCAGGGATGGTCACGCTGCTAGCCGGCTGCGGTGCCTGGCAGTCGGTCAAGGACACGACAGCGGCGGCTACGAGCGCGGTTTTCGTCGCGAAGGTCAAGCAGATGAACCTCGTGATCGTGAGCCGCAGCGCGCTGAATCAGGATGAGCGCGGCGTGTCGTTGCCGGTCGTGCTGCGTATCTATCAGTTGAAGGACTCCAAGGCGTTTGAAACGGCCACCTACGCGCAACTGCTAGAAGGTGCCGGCGACCCGCTGAAAACGGATAGCCTCGGCCGCACGGAAGTGACGCTTGGCCCCGCCGCAACGGTCAGCCTGTCCGAGCCGATGGCTGACGATGCGCAATACGTCGGCGTCGTCGCGTTTTTCCGTGAGCAGTCGAGCGCCGAATGGCAACTGGTGATTCCGAAGGCGCGATGGAAGAAGGGCGATCCGGTGAAGCTCGCCGTCACGGACAACCGGCTCGAACTTGAGCCAAGGCATTGAACGCTTTGAAGCAGATCGCGTTTCAGCCTACCTCGACATGCTGGCCAAACTCCTCCAGCAGGCTTGCACGATGCTCGTCCAGCCTGGGCGAGTGCCGGAAGCGGCTCGCGCCTGCCTGGCTGCCGATCTTGATCGGGTTGCCGGCCAGGGTGATCGGGCGGTCCTCGCCGATGCTGGCTTGCAGCAGCATGCCGCGCGCTTGCACGTGTGGGTCCTGCACGATGTCGGCCACGCTTTGCAGCGGGCCGTGCGGCACGCCGGCGCCTTCCAGCGTGGCCGACCAGGTGGCGCTGTCCGCATTGGCCAGGCGCGCTTCCATGCAAGTCTTGAGTTCGGCGTGGTGCTGGTTGCGCGCCACCACGGTGGCAAAGCGCGGGTCGGCAGCCAGTTCCGGCAGGCCGAGCGCGGCGCAGAGTTTCTGGAACAGGGCGTCGTTGCCCGCCGCAATCACGATGAAGCCATCGGCGGTCTTGAACATGTCGAACGGCGTGATGGAGGGGTGGCGCGTGCCCAGCGGCGCGGGCACGACGCCGGTGGCGGAGTGGCGCGCGATGGCGTTTTCCAGCAGCGCGACCTGGCAGTCGAGCATGCCGATATCGACACGCTCGCCAAGCCCTGTGCGGCTGCGCTTGAGCAGCGCGGACTGAATGCCGATGGCGGCATACAGCCCGGCACCCAGGTCGCCGATGGATACGCCGACCCGCACCGGGTCGCCGCCGGTCTGGCCGGTCACGCTCATCAGGCCGCCCATCGCCTGCACCACCATGTCGTAGGCGGGGCGGTCGCGGTATGGGCCGGTCTGGCCGAAGCCCGAGATCGAGGCATAGACCAGCCGCGGGTTAGCCGCATGCAGGGCCTCCCAGGTAAAGCCGAGTTTTTCCATCACGCCGGCGCGGAAATTTTCCACCAGCACGTCGGCGCTGGCGATCATGGCCGCCAGCACTTCGCGATCGCGCGGGGATTTCAGGTCGAGCGCGATGGATTCCTTGTTGCGGTTGACCGAGGCGAAGTACGCCGACTCGCCATCCACGAACGGGCCTACATGCCGGGAGTCGTCACCGCCTGCCGGGTTCTCGATCTTGATCACGCGCGCGCCGAGGTCGGCCAGCATCATGGTGCAGTAGGGACCGGCCAGCACGCGGGTCAGGTCCACCACGGTGTAGCCCGCGAGCGGGAGGTCTGCGGCATTGCGATTCATGGAAATCCTTTTTGGGCCGGGAGGCCCCGGGTACATCGAACGAGTGGGGGGAGGGCGTGCGGCTCAGTCGATCCTGGCGCCGCTGCTCAGCGTCAGGTCTGCCACGGTCTTGCCTTCGCGCTGCGCGAACTGGCGGAACTCCGCGGGCGATGCGGACGGCGAGACTTCCTCGCCGCGGCCGGCCAGCCTCGCCCGCAATTCCGGCTTGGCCAGGGCCTTGGCCGAAGCGGCGAAGAGTTTCTCGATCACGGCGGGCGGTGTTTGCGCCGGGGCAAATAGGCCATACCAGTTGGTCACGTCGTAGCCCTTGATGCCGGCTTCGGCGATGGTCGGGTAGTTCGGCAGCACCGTCGAACGCCTGGCTGAAGTCACGGCGATGCCGATCACCTTGCCGGTGTCGATCATGGCTTGCACGGAGGCCGGCGTGGCGAAGGTGAGTTGCGCGTCGCCGCCGGCTACCGCCTGCGCGGAGGGCGCGCCGCCCTTGTACGGCACGTGGGTGAGTTGTACATCCGCCAGCCTGSTGAATTGCACGCCGGCCAGATGCGTGATCACGCCGTTGCCTGAAGAGGAGTAGTTGAGCGTGCCGGGATGCTGGCGGGCTTTCGCCACCAGGTCGGCAACGCTGCTGATCCCGGATGCCTTATTGGCCGCGAGCAGCAGTGGCGAGACCGTCAGGCGCGTGATGGGCGCGAAATCCGTGGGCTCATAGCGAATGTTCTTGTACAGCACCTTGTCGCCGCCCATCAAGCTGGCGCCGGCGATGTACAACGTGTAGCCATCGGCGGGCGCTTTGGCCACGGTCTCGGCGGCAATGGTGGTGCCGGCGCCGGGCTTGTTGTCGACGATGACCGGCTGCCCCAGTTCCTTCGACAGGGCGTCTCCATACAGCCGCGCCACATTGTCGGCTCCGCCGCCGGCAGGGAAGCCGATCACCAGGCGGATGGGCTTGGATGGGAAGGCGTCCGCCGCCAGCGCGGGGCCGGCCAGTGCGGATGCAAGCAGGAACAGCAGGGTTGGGTGTCGCTTGGTCATCGTTGTCTCCTGATTCTGTGTTTTGTGTTGATCGTGCCGGACTCTGCGCGCCTACCTGCCGCTGAACACCGCGGCGCGCTTCTCGCGCCAGGCGGCTGCGCCCTCGCGTAGATCTGCCGACTCTCCGGCCCGCGCGATCTCGCGTTCCAGCGCGGCCGTGTCCAGCGTGCCGCGCGCGATCTGGTTCAGGGCCTGCTTCATCCCCAGCAGGGCGATGGGTGCCATGCCGGCGAGCGTGGCGCTGAGCGCATCCACGCGCTGCGCGAGGGCGTCGGCGTCGGCCGCGACGATCTCGGTCAGGAAGCCCACCTTGAGCATTTCAGCCGCATCGAGCCGGTCGGCCGTCAGGAAGAGGCGCTTGGCGGTGTCCACGCCCAGGCGGCTGACATAGCGCTCCAGTCCGCCCCGGTAGAAATGCAGGCCGAGCCTGGCCGCCGGCATGAACATGTCGCAGTGGGGTGCCCCCACGCGGAAGTCGCAGGCCAGGCAGAGATCCGTGGCGCCGCCATAGACGCCGCCGTTGACCGCCGCGATGGTGACCGGGCGAGCGGCTTCGATCAGGTCGATCATCTCGCCGAAGGCCGGCGCCCCCGCCTCGTCGGCATTGGCCAGCGCGCCGATGTCGTAGCCGCTGCAGAAATACTTGCCGGTGCCGGTGAAGCGCAGTACCAAAACAGTCTCCATCGCATTGACGGAGTTGATATGCTCGCGAAGTACCTGCAAATCACGCGGGCTTAGCCGGTTCGCTACTTCGGGACGCTCGAAGGTGATGGTTGCAACGCTTCCATCGATGCTGAGGCGGGGTTCGCCGTGTTTTTGCATATGAGATTGATGTTTAGATATATTGAAGATAATTTTAGATATGCCCAAAGAGCCTTCAAATCGAGGTTTACCCGTGCAATCGCTCCAGGATCGGATCCGGGAGGCCATTGAGGAAGAAATTCACGCCGGCAAACTGAAGCCCGGATCGCAACTGGACGAGCGCGCGCTGGCCGAGCAATTCGACAGTTCGCGTACGCCGGTGCGGGAGGCATTGCTGATGCTTGCGGCGCAAGGCCTGGTGACGATCGTGCCGCGCGCGGGGATCTTCGTGCACAAGCCGACCGTGGCTGAACTGGTGGCGATGTTCGAGACGCTGGCCGAGATGGAGGGCGTGGCGGCGCGGCTGGCAACGCAGCGCATCACCGAGGCGGGCAGGGCGGCGCTGTCGTCGGCGTTCGAGCATTGCCGGGCCTTCGTGGAGGCGGCCGATACGCCGGGCTATGTGGATGCCAACCGCGATTTCCACGATGTGCTCTATCAGGCAACAGCCAACCCGTACCTCGCAGAGCAGATTCGCATGCTGCGGCGGCGGCTGGCGATCTACTGGCGCCATCGCGGACTCATCAACCCCGCTCGCGTGCCGAGTTCCTTCCAGGAGCATGGCGTGATCGTGGCGGCGGTGCTGGCGGGCGACGCGGACGCGGCGGCTGACGCGATGCGCGCGCATCTTTCGGCGGGCGGCAAGGCCGTCGCCGATCTGGTGCTGCTGGCGCAGGACGCTTATGACGAGCCAGCCGCCGGCGCGGGAGGGCGCTGAGGCAATCGCGCCGCGCCGAACGCGCGTGCACGGCAACTGGTAGCATCGCAGTCAGCTTGTCCGGCGCCCACGGGTGCCCGATAACCCCTGGATGAAGGAGGCTGCGCCGCTGCCTCCGTTTTTCAACGCTGTTTCCCTGAGTCTCCCGCCTCGTGTCCGCCGATACCTATTTCTACGAGCCTGCCAACGGGCATGGCCTGCCGCACGATCCCTTCAATGCCATCGTCGGGCCGCGACCGATCGGCTGGATCTCCTCGCGCGGTGCCGATGGCATTGTCAACCTGGCGCCCTATAGCTTTTTCAACGCCTTCAACTACACGCCGCCCATCGTGGGTTTTTCCAGCATTGGCTACAAGGACAGCGTGCGCAATATCGAGCAGACCGGCGAGTTTTGCTGGAACCTCGCCACGCGGCCGCTGGCGGAGGCAATGAACGCGAGTTGCGCCGCCGTGCCGCCGGAGGTCGACGAGTTCGTGCTGTCCGGCCTCACGCCCGTGGCATCGCGCGCGATTGCCGTGCCGCGCGTGGCGGAAAGCCCGGTCTCGTTCGAATGCAGGCTCACGCAACTGATCCAGCTCGAAGGCGTCAACGGCGAGAAGGTGCCGACCTGGCTGGTGCTGGGCGAGGTGGTGGGCGTGCATGTCGACAAGGCACTGCTGAAGGACGGCATTTATGACACCGCCGCTGCCCGGCCGATCCTGCGCGGTGGCGGCCCCGCCGATTACTTCGAGATCGGGCCCGAGGCACTGTTCCACATGCGGCGCCCGCGCTGAGCGCTGAAGGCGCTGCCGCCCGAGGTCCCTGCCGGCTGATCGCCGGCTTTTTTACGCCTGTGAAATCCACCTTGACAGACAGACCTGTCTACACAAATAATGTAGACAGGTCTGTATCATTCTATCCGTTCCCGATGGGTCGCGCGAACCCGCCGGGCCGTGAAGGATGTGCTGCGGACCCGCTTTCCGATTCCTAAAATCCGTCGCTGCCATTCCGGCCGCCGGGTTCTTTCACAGCCAGGAGCAACCGATGTCGTCCAACCCCGAAGTCCGTCCCCCCTTGCCCCCGTTCACCCGTGAAACCGCCATCCAGAAAGTGCGCGGCGCCGAAGACGGCTGGAACAGCCGCGACCCCGAGCGCGTGGCGCTCGCCTATACCGTCGACAGCGCCTGGCGCAACCGTGCCGAGTTCGTCAACGGCCGGGAGGCCATCGTCGCCATGCTCACGCGCAAATGGCAGAAGGAGCTGGACTATCGCCTGATCAAGGAGTTGTGGGCCTTCGACGGCAACCGCATCGCAGTGCGCTTTGCCTACGAATGGCACGATGATTCCGGCAACTGGTATCGCTCCTATGGCAACGAGAACTGGGAGTTCAACGAGGCCGGCCTGATGCAGCGGCGTTTTGCCTGCATCAACGACGCGCCGATCAAGGAGGCCGACCGCAAGTTCTTCTGGCCCCTGGGCCGGCGCCCCGACGATCACCCGAGCCTGAGCGATCTCGGCTTGTAAGGCGCACGGCCTGCCGCGGCGGCGCTTGCCGTACGCGACAGGCCGAAGCTTGATCAGGGATAATCCGCCCAACTTTGCACATCCAAGGAAACTTTCAGCCATGGCCACGCCTTCCGCCCGCGAGCGCATCCTGGATACCGCGGCCCGCCTGTTCTACCAGGATGGCCTGCGCGCCACCGGCATCGACAAGATCATTGCAGAATCCGGCGTGGCCAAGATGTCGCTATACCGGCATTTCGCCTCGAAAAACG